>JAFAUE010000140.1 GCA_019243475.1 Acidobacteriota bacterium
ATCCAGCATCAGAATGCTATCGGCGACTGGAAACGCACAAAGGTCAATCGAACTTTTTCATCGGCGGCCAGGCGTCCTGCAGGTTGAGTTTCAAGCCGCGGCAAAGCCAAATCGTAAAATGCTCGTCGCGGCGAGAATATTCAGTACCGACGACTCGGGCCGGCTCCACGCTCGCAAAGTGCTCACGGTCGCCTCGGCCATCGCTGCCGAGTACGATCATGATGTCACCTGTATAATCGCGCGGTCCCCAGATCCAATAGTTGTTGTGTTTGCTGATGGCACGCGGCAGGCCATATTGAGGGCCGTAGAAATCGACGGCTGCCGCTTCCCCCCAACCATTACAAAAGATCGCCGTGTGTGTCCTCTGATCCGGCGGCAGGCTGCCATAGACCTGCGCGACCTTCTGCACCATTTCCCTCCACCCAAATTCGTCGGCGAAATACTGCGGCAGGGGACCGTTGTTCTGGCGCTCCGCCCGGGGCGGTGTGATGCGCACTGTGGCCTGGTATCTTAAGTAGTTCTCCGGCGAAAGAACCGGGCAAACAAGCGGCGTGAGCAGCGCGCCGATGATGACCACGGCTGTAACATACGCACTCCGGATCCAAGCGAAGTCCGCGCGTGTAATCCGCTCGAAAGCCACGCTGCCCGCTGCGAACAACATCGGGTAGATCGGCGCGACGTAGTAGTTCTTCCCTTTCAGGGCGATGAACATCGCGAGTACGACCAGGAAAGTCCACGCCAACATGCGGTAGCGTCGCCCGTCTTTGTCGAACAGCAACCAAAGGACGCCTCCAACCCACAGTGGGGTGAGGATCGGATTCATGATCGCGGCTTGGTCTGCGATAAACGCCACCGGTCCACGCACGATGTCGCGCTGCCCCATACGGATGTTGTGCATCAGCTGTAGAAAGGGGAAATCGTTGTGCAGCTGCCAGAGAAAGTTCGGCAGCGCGATCAAGGCGCACACCAGCACGCCCAGCCATAGCCAACCCGAGGTCAAAAAACGGCGCTCGGGAGTAAGGATTAGCCCCACCAGAACGCCAACCAGAAGGAACGCTATCGAATATTTGGTTTCAAAACCAACGCCGGCTAGCAGCCCAAACCAAAACCACTGCCGCTGATCGCCGCGATTGATCGCCCGCAGTACGCACCATATGCACCCCATCCAGATCAGAGGCTCGAAGGCATTCATGGTGAGCCAGTGGTCCAGGATCAGGTAGATCGGCACAACCATAACGGCCAGCGCGGCGAGCACCTGGGCGAAGCGGCCTCCGCCCATCTCGCGCGCCAGCAACCCCGTCAACCAGACCAGTGTTGCTCCCGCGATCGCCGGGAAAAGCCGGATCGCCAATGGCGAATCACCAAACACGCGATGCGCGAACCACCCGATGAGAGCAATCATCGGTGGCTGATCCACGTATCCCCACGCCAGGTGCTGCGCGCATGCGAGGTAATACATCTCATCACGGAAGATGCCGTAGCGTGAAGCAGTGAGGAGGTGAAGAAGAAGCTTAGCCAGGGCGAGGTAAAGGACGATCGTCGTCCCGAAAATGGAAACTCGGTACGGTTTTTCGCCGTGAGTCGCTCCAACCGCTAGTGTGAACGCCATACTACCCCTACCCCGAAAGCATTTTCCCCCTAGTACGAAAGACCTCATGCGGAAGTTCGCTCAGTCCACTGCCCGAGCACCTGCCTATGATTTCTGGTCGTATAACGGGCAAACCGGGAAGTTAACGGCTGTAATCAGGCGTTCTCGCTCAGAACGTGTCGTGAGTGATAAGGCGATTTATCGCCAATCACCATTTCATCGCCCAGGGCGGCGGCGATACGGCAGTGGGTTTGGAAGAATTAAAATCCGCCAACTCGCGCTCAGGAATCTCGGCACCGTCAACGATGAATGCGGAAAACACTTTACCATCGCGGGCGAACACGAATCGGCCCTGCTGATCCCAATCGGCCCAACTTGCCCGCTCGATGTTTTTAGTGGGCGCACTCGTTGCTACTCCGACTGAGAACTCTTCGGAATAATCCAATCGCTTGATACTGCGAGTAAGTTGAATCAGGAATTTCTTGTCCCGGCTCAGCTTATGGCGAATTTCCGGCTGCAGCGTATGAAATAGCTGCGGGTATCCGCGGTTCTCCATTTTCCATTCTTGCTTGAGTTTCCAACCATCGCGGTCAAGACGTTCCGAGAAGAGTGGGTCGTCCTCACCAAACACATGCTCCTTTAGCCGGACGCGCAACTTCTTAGGCATGTGATCGGGGTGAGCCTTAGCGACCTCTGGGCGATGATTGAGCAGGACGGTTTTGGCGTCTTCAAACAGGCCACCACCGTGCCAGCAGTCGCCCTTTGGCCAAAGTGCCAGAGCAGTCAAGTATGGTGGCTTGCTCACGGCCGTCCATGCATATGTGTAGTTGTTTTCCTTGCGCATGGTGCGGCCTTCCAGCTTCTGGGCGAAATAGATCAGAAGTGAGCCATCAGGGTTCAGATCGGCGCGGCGCTCGTATATTCGACCGTGAAACCATTGTCCCGGTTCGAAAGTGTCGTCCTCTGTATTCCACTTGATAAGTTGAACCCATTTCGATGGCCCTCTCCGAAAGATAATCGCAATCGGAGCCTTTCGAGCGAACAGCATGAAGATCCGGGCGGGAACAGGGCCTTTTGTACCTTTGCGCGTAACCTTAACGTTCTGCATGATGCCGCATCAAGGATACCGTCCGGAAGATAGCCAGTGAATTGCCGACTTGCGATTGTTAACAGGCCATAGAACCCATTGAGCGGTTCTGAGTGCAACGGCGATATCTCGACAGTCATGCACGCTCGAATAGCTTTGTGACACACGGTGCGAATGGTGGTTTTGCTACTCGTTCCCACCAGTCGGAGGGAGCCGGAGTACCGGGCAAGAGACTCGGAAGACTCTCCACGAGCTGCGACCAGCCCCGCATTTGCTCATCGACCTCAATCGTACCGTCAGCGCTGGTGAATCCAAGGCAAATTAGGTCGTAAGCGTAAACGTCACGTTTGTATGCAAGAACAGTCTTCACGTCATTCCATTTCAGTGATGTCTCTCCTGGTGACAAAACAGTACCCGCAAAAGTGACTGTAAACCCACTCTCATCACAATTGATTTGTGGTGGGTCTTGTTTTGACATGTAGCTGATTTTACGCGCCATCTGGGAAGACTGACGCGAACAGGCGTTTACACTCAGACGAGCGATCAGTGAAATGCCGATTTATCGAACTGGAAGAGGGTGACTTTCCCTGCACAAGGTCAGAGCTGAGAAGCCGCATCGGTACGAGCTATCTGGAATAGGGGGCCTGAAAGTACTGCCGAACTTGGGCGTATCTGCTACTCGGCGAGCTCGACTAGATTTGTCCGCACCCGGTCTCCCGCCTGCGCGCCCTTC
>JAFAUE010000199.1 GCA_019243475.1 Acidobacteriota bacterium
CGCAACGCGTTTCGCTGGATCCTCGGCAATCTTCACGGCTTCGATCCGGAGCGCGATCAAGTGGCTTTCGAAGACATGGAATCGATCGATCGCTACATGCTTGTCATCACGTCCGATCTGGTGCGCGATGTGCTGCGCTGGTATGAGGAGTTTGCTTTCCATCGCATTTACCAGCGAGTAATCGCATTTCGTACGGCGGAGCTTAGCAACTTTTATTTCGACATCCTTAAGGACCGCCTCTACACATATGCGGGGAAATCGCGGGCTAGGCGTTCGGGACAGACAGCAATCTGGCGCATCGCGCAGGCACTAGTGCGTTTGCTGGCGCCTATGATGAGCTTTACCGCGGAGGAGGTCTGGCAGTTTCTGCCGGCCCTCGGCGAGAAGCCGCAGAGCGTCCACCTCGCACTATTCCCAACTCCGGAAGAGATCTTAGGAAATACCCAGCGCCTGCCGGACGAGTCTGGCCAGTCCCTCCCTCGATCCACCAACCAGCTCCGCACGGATTGGGAACGCCTGCTGCTGGTGCGCGAAGAAGTCTTTCGTCAGCTCGAAACTGCGCGCAAAGACAAAAGGATCGGCAGCGGCCTGGAAGCGAAAGTCACGTTATCAGCTCCTGCCGAGACAATGAATCTGCTGGAACGGTACGCCGATACTTTACGTTACATCTTTATCGTCTCGCAGGTAGAGCTTCGGCCTGCAGCCGAACTCGATGGCAACGGATCTGGATTGAAGGTCGAAGTGTCGCCCGCAGCAGGACAAAAGTGTGTGCGCTGCTGGAACTACTCGACCCATGTCGGCGACGATCCCACCTATCCGACTGTGTGCGAAAGATGCAGCGCAGCGTTAGGCGAAATTTGTGCCTAGGAATGTCTTTGCTCACATGAGGCGGCAAGGTAGTCTTAGGCTAGGTAGAGGTTGCGGGACGAGATGACAAAACCTCTCTTCGATCAGTCTTACAGCTCACAGGCTCTTAAGGAGCTTGGGAGTTGGCTCAGGGGCTTAGTAGCGTAGGAATGGCAACCTGGAAGGTACGAAGATATGTCCTGCTGATCGCGGGAATCGTGCTGGCGCTCGACCGCTTCAGCAAATGGATTGTTGCGCGCACCATCGCACTGCACGATAGCATTTCGGTTGTTCCCGGCTTCTTCAAACTCACGCATGTCACCAACGGGGGGGCTGCATTCGGCTTGTTCTCCGACTCCCCAGCGGAATTGCGCATTGCGGTCCTGGTCTTCTTCTCCTTATTGGCGCTGGTTGTGGTTTCGGCCTTGCTCTGGCGGCATACACAAGGGCTCAACAGCACAGCGTTCGCTTTGTCGCTGATCTTAGGTGGAGCGCTGGGAAATCTATGGGACCGGGTTCTTTCCGGTCATGTGGTTGACTTCCTCGAGTTCTACATTGGCCCCTACATCTGGCCAGACTTCAACATTGCGGATAGCGCGATTGTGGTGGGCGCGGCCATCCTCATGGTCGAAATCCTCTTCGCCCCCAAGCATCCGCATGCCTATGAAGAATCCGTGATGCCGCAGACGAGCTCGGAAGCGGAATGAAGGTATTTCACGATTTGTGAATTCGTAATTCGGTAATTTTTACGAACGAGCCAATCAAGAACTTAGCTTCATTCACGAGTCTCCGTCCTTGGTTTTCAGCTTTGATTTGTTCTGTTCGATAAATGAGCGCAATTCATCGATCGCTCCGAGCAGGCGCATCCATTGCTCGTAGTAGAGGGTGACGGGAAAGCGTCCCAATCCGTAGACGCTGACTCCGCCTTTTTCGCTAACTCGGAATTCCAGATTTTTCGAGCGGCGCGAGGAAAGTTTCTGTTCTAGCTCCGCAATGCGTGCCTTGAGCTCTTCAGGAGAAGGTTCAGCCATGGCACTTATTGTATTCGGTCGCTACGTCAGATACGCGCGCTGCGCACGTATTCATCCGCCGCGTTGTTCGAAAGAAGCAGAACCAGCGTGTAAATTCCCAAAATGGTTCCGAATGGCGGATGCAATATGGCGAAAATCGCGGCGGCGATTGCTGCGGACCGTCCCCAAAGCCGCCGCTCATATAAACCCCATGCGGCAAGGAATGCCAACACGGCGCTAAACAGCGACCAGGCGACAATCCAGCCTAACACCCACGGCCCTGCCCAGTTCGACCAATCCGGGCCTGCAACCCACCAGCGCGAGAGGTGCAGAAAGAACTGCACTGCCGCGGCGCGCAAGGTTTCCAGCACTCCATAGATGATCCACAAAACGGCTACGACAGGAATACGGCGTTCCAACTTCGATTGTGTGAACGTATTTGTCAGGCCGGTGTATGCATGCGGCACGCCAACACCGGCAGTTGCGCCGCATCGAGGGCAGTGCTCGACACCTGCATTCATTGCCTCTCCGCATTTGTTGCAGAACATATGGATCTCCGCAGTTCTTTCTGCGGAAAGGTACGCAGGCTGGAGGAATCGGTTCCGCGGATTAGCGATGTCTGCGCGCGTTTGGAGTGCAGTCGTGAGGATAAGGACCGCTTACCGCTTCGGCAGTAAAGCCCGAACGCAGTGTTTTTTGGCAAGCCGAGCAAACTGCCACGAGTCGGCGGCCGTTGCTCGCCGCCGGCCAAACCACTACTTCAGCAGCGTGCGTCGGGTAGGCGTCCGTCGGGCTGAACGCTTTGAAGAATTTGTTAAGGAATGTCACCAGCTCCAGAATGCCGCAAGCAACACTAAAGTCCAATTCCCCATAGGTCACATTACATTACTTTAGTGCCGTGAACCGTGGGTATAACTAGCGAAGGGTAACTAGTGGCAGCTCGATGAAGCTCGCATTCCCTGGACCGTGATATACGCGCTGGACGGCTTTTTTGTAGTCTTCGGGTTTTGCCCAAAAGATGTTCGGAACAAAAGTCTGCGGATTGCGGTCATAGAGTGGAAACCAACTCGACTGTACCTGAACCATGATGCGGTGTCCGGTAACAAGGACGTGGTTAACCGTGGGCAGCTCCCAGCGATACAGCAGCGGAGTATTTGCCGTAATTGGCTTGGGTGTTTCCAGGCTTTCGCGATATCGGCCGCGAAAGATGTCGGCCGATACCATTAACTCGTAGCCTCCCATTTCGGGTCGCTCCGGATCTCCATCTGGATAGACGTCGATCAGCTTCACCACCCAATCCGAATCCGTTCCGCTAGTCGAAGCTACCAGATTGGCTACTGGCCGCCCGCTGATCTTGGTCGGCGAGGTAACAGGATCAGAAATGAAAGACAGCACGTCCGGCCGCGCCTCTGCACTACGCTGATCCTCAACCAACCACTGGGCCCAGGTTGAACCGGGAGCATAGACCGGCGCAATAGGCCTTGTGCTGCGGTAAGTAACCGGCTTTGCTGGATCAGAAACGTACTCGTCATATTCCCCGACCGAGCTTTGCGGCTGGCTGTAACTCAGTTTCCTGCCGGGCTGAAAGTACAGCGCCGTTGCCTTGGGTGCGCAGCCGCTCTCGCAGCCAGAAGGCCACCCTTGCAGTTGTCTCCAATGGTTCGTTCCTGTTTCAAACGCGGAAACAGGAGGCACGTCCATCGGTGGCGCGTCGTCTTTCAGATAGTGGGCGAGAAAGGGGGCAAGAATGTGCTGACGAAAATAGAGTCCCGTATCGCTGTCGAACTTGATCGCGCCCAGCGCACTGCCATCATGGATCTCCTGCCCATGATGCCATGGCCCGAGCACTAAAAAGACTTTGTCATTGTTCGTGTCTTTCGGCTTTATCGCTTTATAAACTGCAGGTGCGCCGTAAATATCTTCCTGGTCCCAGAGACTGTCCACCAGCAGAACGACAACTTTGAGCGGCTGAGCGGCAAGAATTTTGTCCATCGATTGTTCCTGCCAGAAAGCGTCGTAGCTGGGATGCTCAAGGATCTTTCGCCAGAAGCCCATTTGCTCCAGGCCGTGAATACGCCCGAGGTTTCCGGCTGAGCCCGCCTGCAGGAACTCGTCGTAATCGTCGAGATGGCTCCTCCACCATTTCAATTCAGATTTTCTCGTCGCTTCCTGCTCGTAGATATACGGCATGTTTTGCTCGCGGAACGCGCCATTATGAAACCAGTCATCGCCAATCCAGCCATCGACCATGGGGTTCATTGGGACTGAAACTTTGAGTGCGGGATGTGGATTCACGAGCGCCATGAGGGGCAGGAATCCGTCATAAGAAATGCCCAGAATGCCGACCTTACCGTTGGTCTCCGGAATGTTCTTCACCAGCCAATCGATTGTGTCGTAGGTATCCGTACTGTGGTCTACCGGCGTGGGGTTGAGCGGCCCGTGTAGCGGCCTCGTCATTACGTAGTCGCCTTCCGAGCCGTATTTCCCGCGGACATCCTGGATCACACGGATGTAGCCACCTTCCACAATCACGTCGTCCGCGTTGTCATACCCATTCAGTGTCGGACTGAGATAGGCACTTGCCTCGTGGTAGGTTTGCGCGTCTGCGTCATACGGCGTGCGCGTCAGGAGAATCGGAGCATGGCTTGCTCCCTTGGGCACCAGAATCACGGTGTGCAGCCGCACTCCGTCGCGCATGGCAATCATTACTTCGCGTCGCGCGTAATCCCAGGTCTCCATCCTGGGCTGAAAGCCTGCCGGCGATTCGCTTGGCAGGTCAGGATATTTAGGCGGTCCCTGTGTTCCGCTTTGGAACGCAAACAGTTGAATAGAGCAAAAAACGGCAACCAGGAGGCGCGATTGGAAGGTCTTCATAGAAGGAGGTATTCAACAGTTACAGCGGGCGCACGTCAAGCGCCTGGGACGGAGAGGCTCTACGTGTAGGTAATGATTTATTGCACGGCTGCAGATGCGCTGGCCACCTGCAGAAGCTGACTAAGATGGGCCAGCAATTGCCGCTCCGTGGTTCCAGGCTCCAGAAGCACGCTGACGTGGCGCTCCTGAATGTTGGTTGCGTCTTCCTCGGACGCGCATTCGTGGTCGAGCAGGACAATGTCGAACTTGCATAGTTGCGACATTTCTTTGGCGGCGGTGAGTGTACTGGCAGACGCGACGTGATACCCGGCTGCGTGCAACGCGTCCTCCCGGCTCTGCATGCGATCCAGATTGGGACACACGGACAGCAACACAGGCCAACGCGAGCCTTCAAACTTCGAAGCGATTTCGGGGCCGAGCCATTGCATTTGGGGGCGCTCCTTTGGCTCAGAGCATCACTTAAAACGTGTTCGGAGAGGAGGGCAGCAATTCTGAATACCGATTCAGAAACTGTCAAGATAGTTTTTGTGAAATTTCTCAGACATCAAATGTGACAGGACTTGTCGGAAATAAGGTTATTACCTTAAATCCGCAGCGTGAGCTTATCGGCCGCGCCCATCACGTGAATGCGTTTGCTGTGATGGCTCACCTTTTCGCGGCACGATTCCACAATCGCATCGACCTGCTGATCGTCATGCATGGGGTCGTGATGAAAAAGCACTAGCTTTTTGACGTCTGCATTCATCGCAGTGGACGCCGCATCCGACGTGGAGCTGTGTCCCCAGCCTTTTTTTACCAGGTATTCCTCGTCGGTGTATTGCGCTTCCCGAATCAGCAGGTCGGCGTGTTTAGCGAAGGCGTCGATCTCAGCATCGAGCTTTTTGGTGTGCGCGCTTTCGCCCAGCAGCTTCTGATAAGGTTCGTGATCCGTCATGTAAACGAACGACCGGCCTTTAGATTCCATTCGGAAGGACAATGCCAGTCCAGGATGGTTGAGGTGCATATGGGAGATCTTCACGTCCCCGATCTGGACGTCACCAACAAGCTCCTCAAAGTGCAAACGCGCCATCAAATCGTCCAGCGTTACCGGGAAATAGTTTCCATCCATCTGGCCGGTGAAAAGTTTCTCCAGGCTTCGATCTGGACTGTGCAGGCTGAAAATGTTCACTCGGTTCCCAGGCCGGTACGCAGGCTGGAAAAACGGAAATCCCTGAATGTGATCCCAGTGTGTGTGGCTCACGAACAGATGGACCTCAAGATTCTTCTCCGCATATTCCCGCGCAAGCTCGAGCCCCAATTCACGAATCCCGGTACCGCAGTCGAAGATGATGATGTCCTCTCCGCACCGGACTTCGACGCATGCTGTGTTGCCGCCATAGCGCACTGTCTCAGGGCCGGGGGTGGCGATAGAACCGCGGGTGCCCCAGAATTTCACGCGAAAAACTGTGCTGTTCAGCTCAATGGCATTCCACACGGCATCGAGTAACTGCTGGCCGGCGTATGGCTTCACAACGTAGTCGTCGGCCCCAAGTTCTTTTGCCCGCCGGGCGTCGGCGGGATAGGGCTGTGCGGAGCAGATAACAATCGGGAGGTGCTGAAAATCAGGGTCGCGGCGAATTTCCTGGCACAGATCGTAGCCGCGCAAATCGGGCACGACGACCCCAATCACTAGAGCCGTGGGTTTCTCGACACGAAGTAAGTCCAGCCCTGACTGGAAGTCTGGAGCGGTTTTCACCGTGAGGTCCGGCGCAGCTAAAGCACTCTCGGCGGCAGCTCGCGCCTGTGCATCTTCTTCGATGAGAAGAACCTTGGTCATGGTCTAGGGCGGGGAGGTGAGAAGGCATTCTTTCACAGACCGGCCAGACCGTAAATCCACCTGGAAGCGTCCGGGTAACCGGCGGAGACCGAATCGCAAGCGGCTGCGACCGCACGGAGCTCCGGCCTAGCGAACGACGAGCACTTCTCTCACATTGTCGCGGGCGAGGAAAAACTTCAGCGAAGCGTAGTCATGAAAAAGATTTTCGATATGCCGATTGTTGAACACTCGTTGCAGGCGGAAATTAGGACCACGCTGCAGGCGAAGAGTATCTGCACCGCTGATGTGATATCGAACGTAGGGAGCATCCGGGCCGGCATCTTTTGTATGGAAGAAGGAGAGCAAATAGCCTTTTGGGTTCATCACCGACGCGATGCGCTCGATCATGGGTTTCACCAGCGGCTCCGCAAGATAGTCGGGAATGTCCCAGCAGAGGACAGCATCGAACTTCACGTTCCGGAAAACCAGATTCTCTTTAAAAAAGCGATCGACATCGACTGAGGGCTGCCCGTTGTCGCTTTTAAGCTTGTATTCCGCGTTTTGCGAGCCGAGGAGCACGTCCTCGTTGTAAACGCGGTGGCCAAGCTCCGTGAAGTGAGTGATGTTCGCTGGAGACGTGGGGCCCAGGTCAAGAATCGCAAGTCCTTCGGAACCTTTAAGTAGGCGATTGAGTTCTCCCAGTCCACTGGAGCGGCGGCTGCCGACATCCGCTCCGGCTGCATCCGGCGGAGCCTCGGAAGACGAAGTGCGGCTGAAGAATCGGAAAAAGGGATTGGCCACCGGTCGCTGTTGTTGTCCTATCCTCTGGTTGAGGAAGCAGTGCCCGCGGGCACCGCCGAGACTGCAGGAGAATTCACCTGGGTAACGGGCTGTGAGGCAGGCGCCTGGCGCGGCGGAGCCTGTTCCTTGCGGATGTCGATTCCGCCTTTAAAATACGCGCCGTCCTCAATCACAATGCGCTGCGTAACGATGTCCCCCACCAGCACACCCGATTTTCGCAGTTCGACGCGATCGCTGGCGGTGATGCTTCCATCCACTTTTCCCTGAACGATTACTTCTTTGGCGTTGATGTTAGCTTTGACCTGGCCATTCGGTCCGATGGTGAGGTTGTGGTCTCGGAGCTCGATGCTGCCTTCCACTTCGCCGTCCACGTATAAGTCCTCACTGCCGGACAACTCACCCTTTACCACAACAGATTTCCCAATATGGGCTAGGTCACTGCGATTCAACTCGCCCGGCCGGTAATTATCCACGTCGATCCTCCTCGTCCCCGCTGCGATGAATGCTGGTAGCACGCCGTTAGGACGGCATTGGCCTACTCGATGTCAAACGACATTATAGGCTTTGCCTGCCGCATCGCGGGCTTACGAGCAATTGGGAATTGCGTTGGAACAAGTGAGCATTCGGATGCTCACATTGGATATTTGAGCGCCTCACAAAGCGCAGACTCGCGCCCGTCGAGTTACGGAGAAATGTGTACTTTCATTGCTGCAGTGCGCGCGGCAGCTTTGGTCACCAGCTTGCAAGCATTCGACCGTCGGCCCGCTCGGAACGGTCGCTGTTTTATTGCAGAGCCGAAGAACCAGGGGAACAGCGGTTCTGCCGCAATCAGCGGCTCAAACAGCCAATGGGACTGCTTTTTTCCGAACGGGCCGACGTTGTGTTTTCGGGCTCCTCACGGGATTATCCCCTCTAAATTGCAAATCGGTACGTGTAGGCCGAGGCTCGCTATCTCCTTGAAAATATGCGCCCGGTCTGCTGGAATCCATCCTGCGTGTCCTTGGTCGATGTCCACCCGTGTCTTTCCTCCAGCAGTTTGCAACAAAGCGATAGCAATCGTTCGTCTAACATATAGCTATATGCGATTTGGGGTTTTCATGAGATCGGCTCGCTGGGCCGCATTGCTGCATTGCGCGCTTGCCGTGGCATGCTGCTCGGCATTTGCGGACTCGAATGCCGATCCCGCGGCGCCGAACTTCCCCCCGAACGCGCAGGCACGCGAGATCGTGCGTAAAGTTGTCGCTAACGAGTTGAAACAGGAAGAGGCCGACAAATCGCACTACATGTTCAAGCTGAAGAAGATCACGCCGAAAGGCACGCGGGTGCAGGAGATCATCCAGACAGATCAAGGTAGTATCGCCCGCACTTTGCTGGTCGACGGTAAGCAGCCTGACCAGGACTTGCTCAATACAGAGCAGGCAAAGATTCAAAAACTGGCCGGCGATCAGGATGAGCAGCGAAAGCGACTGAAGCGCGAACATGAAGATGAAAGCCGGGCGCAAATCATGATCCGCGCGCTGCCCAACGCCTTCTTCTACGAGGAAATCGGACGTGATGGCGACACGCTGAAGCTCCGCTTTCGCCCGGATCCTAACTACCAGCCGCAATCGCACGAGGAGTCGGTGTACACAGGAATGTCCGGCGAGCTGTGGCTGAATATGCCGCAACAACGCCTGCAGAAGATTGACGCCAAACTCTTCCACGACGTCGATTTTGGCTGGGGCATTCTTGGCCGCCTGTATAAAGGCGGCAGCTTCATGGTGGAGCAGGAGCAGGTCGATGGCACTCACTGGGACAGCGTCGCCATGAAGCTCGACCTTACCGGCAAAGCCATGATGATCAAGTCGCTCGTATATAAGGAACAAGAATACGAGAGCGAGTTTCGCCGCGTTCCCGATCACCTGACCATCGCGCAGGGTCAGGAGATGTTGAAGAAAGACATTCCCGAAGTGGCACAGAAGTCCGGGCAGTAACCCCTCTGAGCGCTCTAGATTTGCACAGCTGCCGCTTTCTGCATCGTTTTCTTTCTTATCGTCAACCTCTCAATGAGCTCTCTTTTCACTGCATAGCCTCGGCCTGGCTCATTGCTGGTCTTAATAGTCCCATTTTGGGAGACAACAACGTCTGGTTCGATGACGTCTTCCTTCCAATAACGCGCGGAAGCGGAGACGTCGCCGGGAAGCGAGAAACCGGGCAGCGTTGAAAGGGCAACGTTGTGGGAGCGGCCGATGCCGCTTTCCAGCATTCCGCCACACCACACAGGAATGTTGTTGCGAAGCGCGACGTCGTGCACGGCAACCGCCTCTGAAAATCCGCCGACCCGGCCGACTTTTATGTTGATGATGCCGCAGGAACCGAGCTCGATCGCCGCCTGCGCGCTGCGTGCGTGGTGGATAGCTTCGTCGAGACAAATGCGTGTCTTGAGCTGTTTCTGCAAAGCAGCATGGAAGTAGAAGTCATCATTCCACAGCGGCTGCTCAATCATCAGTAAATTGAATTCGTCGAAGCGCTTCAAGTGTTCGGAGTCCTTGAGCGTGTAGGCAGAGTTGGCGTCGCAGCTCAACAGAATGCCCGGCCAGCGCTGTCGGATGCGGCGAAGGATATCGAGGTCCCATCCAGGCTTGCACTTCACTTTTATGCGCTGATATCCGGCAGCCAATTCAGTTTCGACCTTTTCGAGCAACTGCTCCGGAGAATCCTGAATTCCCAGCGACACTCCGCAGGCGATATCGTTGCGGCTGCCGCCGAGCAATTTCCAAAGTGGAACACGCTTTAATTGTGATTCGGCGTCCCAAACAGCATTCTCCAGGGCGGCCTTGGCCATGCGATGGCCGCGCACGCGCAGCAGACGCGCCGGCACCTCACGTCCCGATTCAAGAGTGCATCCCAGCATGGCCGGACCGAGTTCTTCGTGAAGCGCGTACCAGGCTGTCTCAATGGACTCTTCGCTGTAATAAGGATGCTCCCCGGCAACGCATTCGCCCCAGCCGGTAATTCCGTCCACCTGCATTTCAACCAGCAGGACACGTCGCTCGGTCGTCCGGCCGAAGCTGGTCTCAAAGAAATGCACCAGCGGCATGTGCAGTTCGCGCAGAGTAATCGACTCTATCTTCATGCCGGCGCCACTTCCCTTTCGCCAGCCTGGTCGATGAATGCAAACTTCTCGCGAGCGTGCGCCAACAGAAAATTGCCATTGCCATGGCTGTCGCGCTCATAGCCCAAGACTGCGAGTCCGGAAGAAAAGGCTCTTTGAAAGGTTTCCCGCGTCGCCAGCAGCACTTCGAGCGCGCGTGGCCGGTGATTCGGCTCGGACTTCCACTGGTAAATTTGAGCGGGTATGGAGATGGTTCGTTCAGCCGTCACTGCCGGGCGTTTGCCTTCGTCGAGCAATTCGCAGACTCGCCGGGAAGTCAGCCACCACTCGGCGACACAGCGGTCGGTGGGCAGACCACCCTGTAACGGGGACGACGATGTCCCATATTGGTTCACGCTATAACGTCGGACGATTGCACCCAGGCGCTCGATGTTGAGATACGCGTTCTTGATCTCCATCGGGTCGAACGTCCACTCCATCAACTCGAAACCGCGGGCAATAGCATCGTCACGCTGGGCAAGCTTGAGCCTGCGGCCCAATCCCGAATTTCGATACTGCTCGCGTACTGCCAGCATGTGGGAGTGCAGGTAAACATGGCCGTCGCGCGCTCCGGGAATCGATAAGGCGAAACCGACAAGATTGCCGCCATCGAACGCACCAATCGCTTGCCCACCGATTTTCGTGGCAACCACGAACATGCGTACGGGGATGAGGTCCGCATCGGAAAATTTCCAGACGTCGCGCTGCAGATCAACGCAGGCCTGCAGCTCCGAAATGTCGCGGCAGTGACGGATTTCGATTCCAGCTTGTTGCTTCGATGGAGCGGAATCGTTCAACTTTTGACCTCTTCCAGCGTCTTTGCGTTCTGCCAAAGCTCTTCCATTTGATCCAAGGTCATCCCATCCAGCTTCTGTCCGCGAGCATGCGCCTGCGCTTCCATCGCTTCAAAGCGGTGGCGGAACTTTCTCGTTGTCCGGCGAAGTGCCGACTCAGGATCGACTTCGAGAAACCGAGCCAGATTGACCAAGACAAAAAACAGGTCGCCGACTTCTCCCTCGATGCGTTCATGCAGCTCAGGACCAATTGGACGGGTGCGCGCGCCCGCCGCCCCGCCACCCGGTCTCACCGGATGCGGAAGTTCTGCGACGTCACTTTTCAGTTCGGCCACTTCTTCGCTGAACTTTTCGAAGATGCCTCCGATTTCCGGCCAGTCGAAACCGATGGACGCAGCTTTTCGGCTCACCTTCGTAGCTTCGAGGAGAGCCGGCATTGCCCGCGAGACACCGGAGAGCAGCGACGCTTTCTCCTCCGATTCCCTGGGATTCTTCTTTGCTGCTTCCGCCGTCTTGAGAGCTTCCCAATTGCGCACGACATCGGAAGCGGTATCCGCTTGAACGTCGCCGAATACATGCGGATGTCGGTCCACAAGCTTGTTCGAAAGCCGCTCCAACACGTCGTCAATCGAGAAGTATCCGGCCTCTCTCGCCATCTCCGAATAAAAGAGCACTTGCAGAAGAAGATCGCCGAGTTCTCCCGGAAGCTCTTGCCAATCGCGTTTTTCGATGGCCTCGAAGACTTCATACGTCTCCTCAAGCGTGTAGGGCTTGATCGAGTCGAAGGTTTGCTCGCGGTCCCAGGGACAGCCTCCGGGCGCACGGAGACGGGCCATGATCTTCACCGCCCGCTCAAACTTCTCGCCTGTGGACATATATAGGTACTGTAAATCAGCGACCCCTCGGAACCCATGCCTGACCGGTTGCGTAACCCTGACCAGAGCAGCTAATTTGGTGCAGCGTTCAGGAGATGATTTTCATGCGTTGGTACCGGACCTTGCTTTTTTCTGCATTGTTGACGTTAGCCAGCATGTCGCTGTATGCGGCGGACGAACCCAGTGTGTTGGTAATCGTCTTTAAAGACGGACATCAACAAACTGTCTCAATGGCAGATGTAAGCCGAATTGAGTTTAGGACTTCCAACGGTGCTGCCAGTTCTGGCTTCGCTGGTCACGGCAGGTTCCTCGGGAGATGGAGAGTAGGCGATGGAGCCGGCGGGCACTTCTTCATCACGCTCGACCCAAATGGTGTCGCGAGCAAAACCATGGGGGCGGCGCATGGCACGTGGACGGTTACCGACGGAGAAGCGCGTATCAGCTGGGACGATGGCTGGCATGATGTTATCCGCCGCGCCGGCGATAAATATCAGAAAGCGGCTTTTGCGCCGGGAACATCCTTTAACGACAGTCCTTCGAACGTTGCGGACGCAGTGAACACTTCGCCACAGCCAAATTAGGATTCCGCAACCGTCTTCTGATAGCGGAGCCGTTTATCGCACTTAGTCAATCCTGATCCATCTGCAGCACTGCCCAGTATTTTCCATGACGCAGAATCCGACACAATCACACGAGCTCCCCATTTCGGTACTGAGTCCGCCTTCCGCGGCCAGGGAATTTCGCGCCACTTTTGCCCTTCTGGGAATCACAGCGGCCGTCTTCATAGTTCACATGCTCACCAACAGCCGCTATGGCTTTCACCGCGACGAGCTACAGTTTTTGAGCGATGCCCGGCATCTCGAATGGGGATTCGTCGCTTATCCCCCGCTGACTCCCTTTTTGGAACGAATCGCGATGCAAATCTTCGGACTGTCGCTGATCGGACTGCGGTTGTTTTCTGTGATGGCCCAGTGTCTGGCGATTTTCATTACCGGACTTATGGCGCGAGAGCTCGGTGGCGGTAGACTGGCACAGGTTGCTGCAGCACTCTGCATCGCGTTGTCCCCGCTTTCTTTGTTTGAGGGAACGGAATTTCAGTATTCCAGCTTCGATTATTTGTGGTGGGTCTTAATCGCTTACTTCGTCATTCGCCTACTGAAAAGCGACGACCCGCGCTGGTGTCTTGCCATTGGCGCCGCCGTCGGCATCGGATTGCTGACGAAATACACGATGGCTTTTTTCGTCTGCGGAATACTTGCCGGATTGATCCTCACCGGTGCCCGCCGTTTTCTTTCGAGTGTGTGGTTTTGGGCAGGAATTGGCCTCGCGGCAGTTATTTTTCTGCCGAATCTGGCGTGGCTGATACGTCACGACTTCGTCTCGCTGCATTTTCTTCAGCACATTCATGGGCGCGATGTAGGACAAGGCCGTTCCAACGACTTCTTAGTCGGACAGTTGCTGGTCTGTACCAATCCCGCTACTGCGCCTGTTTGGATTGCGGGGTTGATCTGGCTCATGCGCGAGCGACGTTTTCGCATGCTCGCTCTTATGTACCTGGTTCCTTTCGCGTTGTTCTTTTTTGGGAAAGGACGCCACTACTATCTCGGCGCGGCCTACCCCATGCTGATGGCCGCAGGCGCTGTGGCATGTGAGCGTTGGCTGGAGGCGCGCAGCAGAATCCAACGCAGAAGTATTGAGGCAGTGTTCTTTGCTGCGTTGGCAGTTTGTGGAGCGTACATCTGCGCGCTCGTAGTGCCATTGCAATCATCTGGAGCACTGATGAGGTTTGCGCTCAGAAACAACGGCGATCTGCGCGAAGAGACCGGCTGGAACGAACTGGTTAAGACGGTTGCCGACGTCCGTGATTCGCTGCCCGCGGAGCAGCGTGCCAATGTCGGGGTACTGGTGGGCAACTACGGCGAGCAAGGCGCAATAGAGATTCTGGGAGCGCCGTATCATTTGCCGCCGCCTATCAGCGGAACCAACTCGGCCTGGTATCGCAGCTATCCAAAAACTCCTCCTTCCGCGCTGATCGTTCTTGGCTTTTCTCAAAAAGGCGCGGAGCGAAGATTCTCCGGCTGCCGGCTGGCCGCCCACGTTGTAAATCCGTATGGGGTGAAGAACGAGGAGAGCGAAGACCATCCGGACATCTTCGTCTGCACGGGTCCGCGCCAGCCATGGCCGGAGTTCTGGAAGGACTTTCAGTGGTTCGGATAAGCCTGCAGGGCCTGTTCAGCGACAGTCCGGTCTGCAGCCGTTGCTGGTAACCCCCAAATCGGCGGCGTTTGAGCCGTCAAGACGCCGCGTTTTCCTCACAATTCTGCCGCATCCTGAAACGAGGGCCGGCATCTAAGACTTCTAGGGCGGAGTGTCTCAGGCAGCTATCGGCGTATCAAAACCGGCAACTGGTCCAGGCGTCATGCCACTCGGGAGCTATGTTATCCTAGACTCTCCCGGATAGGCGTGCCTACCAGCTATTCATTCTGAAGAACTTAAGGCGCTCTCCCGATTGCGAATGCGAGTCGGCTATTGGTGTGTGTCCTGCTGACTCGTAAAGGCCACCTGGTCCCAAAGTTTGAACCTGGAGATGAGTGCATTTGGCGCTTAACGACAAATTCGACGATATTCAAAAACTGATCGACGCAGGCAAGGAGAAGGGGTACCTCACCTACGGGGAGGTCAATGATCTCATTCCCCACGACGTCCATTCGCCTGATGATCTGGATGACCTGTTTACGACTCTGGGCACGCAAGGAATCGATGTCCTTGAAGGCTCCAAAATGCCCGGGGGCGACCTCAAGGACAAGTTCGAGGACATGGAGGCCGGCGAGGACGTAGAGCTTGACCTTACGCCCGGCACCCTCGAGAAAACCAACGATCCCGTCCGCATGTACCTGCGCGAGATGGGAACCGTACCTCTACTCACTCGCGAAGGCGAAGTTGAGATCGCAAAGCGCATCGAGCGTGGACAGCTCCGCGTTCTGAAGGCGATTTCGCGCTCTCCCATCGTCATCAATGAAGTGCTTGCCATTGGGGAAGACTTGAAGCGCGGAGTGCGCTCCATCAAGGAAGTCGTGATCTTCGACGAAGAAGAGATCACCGACGAGATCCTTGAAGCGCGCATTAAGTCAACTACCCACCGCATCGACGAGATGCACAAGCACTACAAGAAAGCGCAACAGCTCGAAGAGAAGCTGGCCAACGTGGACAAGAAAAAGCGGCCCGGCGAATTTCGCAAGTGCCGCTGGGGTCTTGGCCGCGAGAAGGTGATGGTCTCGCGCATCATCCGCGAACTGCGCTACACCAACCAGCAGCGCAAAAAGCTGATCGATCGCGTGGGGCACGTCGCCGAGCAGATGCGTTCGCTCGACCGCCAGTTCCACAACCTGGAAAAGAAGATCGACTCCACCCGCTCCGAGGAGCTGAAGAAGGAATATCGCCGGCAGCAACGCAATTGCCGCGCCGACCTTGAGAAGATGGAGCAGGAGTACGGCATCAGCTTTGCCGAGCTCAAGCGCACGCAGCGCGAGATCACTCAGGGCGACGTGGACGCAGAGTACGCCAAGCGCGAGCTGATCGAGGCCAACCTGCGACTTGTCGTATCGATCGCCAAAAAATACACCAACCGCGGACTGCAGTTCCTCGACTTGATTCAGGAAGGCAACATCGGCCTGATGAAAGCCGTGGACAAGTTCGAGTACCGTCGCGGCTATAAGTTCTCAACCTATGCGACGTGGTGGATTCGACAGGCGATCACGCGCGCCATCGCCGACCAGGCCCGCACCATCCGTATTCCGGTGCACATGATCGAGACCATCAACAAGCTGATCCGTACCTCGCGTCAGCTGGTGCAGGAACTCGGACGCGAGCCTACGTCGGAAGAGATCGCCAAGCGCATGGATATTCCTGTCGCGAAAGTCCGCAAGGTGCTGAAGATCGCGCAGGAGCCTATCTCCCTAGAAACTCCAATCGGAGAAGAGGAAGATTCGCATCTTGGCGACTTCATCGAAGATCGCGGCGTAGTTTCGCCGGCGGAAGCGGTGATCAACGTAAATCTCAAGGAGCAGACGGCGCACGTGCTGCGCACGCTGACTCCGCGGGAAGAGAAAGTCATCAAAATGCGCTTTGGTCTTGAAGACGGCTCCGAGCACACACTCGAAGAAGTCGGCCAGTCGTTCGCAGTTACGCGCGAGCGTATTCGCCAGATTGAAGCCAAGGCGTTGCGCAAGCTGCGTCATCCATCCCGCTCGAGGAAGTTGCGAGCATTCATGGATGGAGTGAGGGACTGAGAGCTTCTAAGCTGCTAAGCTGCTGAGCTTCTAAGCTAAAAGGCGTGACCGATCGGTCACGCCTTTTGTTTGCCTTGAGATTTAGGTAATGGCGAGATGGCATTTGCGATAAAAGCAGAAGTCCCTGATCCTCAAGCGAAGACGTTCCGCTTTACTGCGCAGAAGACGATGTACGGCGGAAAGAAGATCGCCAAAGGCGATACGGTGTTCATATTCGCCAGCGAGAATGAGGGTGGGCGAGGACTGGTTGCAAAAGGAATCGTCACATCGGTCGAAGCTGTCGCGAGGCGGCGAGGTGTGGCTCGCCAAACTCCCCGGGTGAACCTGACCATCCGACGTACGGCGCTTGCCAGGCAGCCTCTCGGACGCAACGAGCTGAAATCCTTTCGCGCATGGAATGACCGGCGTGCCGAAACTGAGCTCAACTTCAAGTTCTATCGTCAAGCAACGAACAAGGTCGTCGGCATATCAGAAAAAGCCGAAGTTTTCTTGAGCGACTTCTTCCGATAGCTAAGTATGCGGCGCGCTTTTTTCGGGGGCAAGCGGCAGTGGCTCGTTGTGACCAAAGTGCAGGGGCCAGCAGCGAGCAGCCAGCAGCTGCTCTTGCCAACGCAGTTATACTGTTCATGTACTCGGTCCCACAGCTTAGGCTGTTGGCAGGACCTGGAGGGTCGTCTTCAGCAGTACGGGTGACCTAATTCCGGAGAGCGGCGCAGCCCCCGACC
>JAFAUE010000133.1 GCA_019243475.1 Acidobacteriota bacterium
ATTTTTGCAATGTCGCCGGTCACCTTGCTCGTACCAGCGGATGCACCGTCACCTGTGGAGATAATCGTGATTTTGTCAACGTTGTTGAGCGGTGATGCCAGGGCCTTCACCACTTCAGGAAGACCGGTGATCAGCTTATCGACAACCGCTGCCTGGTTCCATTCCTGATAAGCTTCGGCCTTCACGTTCATGGCTTTGGCCTCGGCTTCGCCCTTCTTGAAGATGATCTCGGCTTCTGCTTCGCCCTGCGTGCGCGTGGCCGCGGCGCGACCTTCGGCTTCGACAGTCTGCCGCTGACGTTCGGCGTCGGCGAGAGTCTGAATACGCTGCCTCTCGATCTCAGCTTCCTTCAGCACGGTCGCGATCAGTTCTTTCTCATGGCGCAAAATTTCCGCTTCCTGCACCTTGATCTGCTGCTCTTTCTCAACCTGCTGCACCTTCACCGCTTCGGCGATCACCGCCTGCTGCTGTATGTTGGCCTGGATCTCGTATGCTTTGTCGGCCTGCGCCTGTTGCTTCTTGATCATCTCGGCATAGGCCGCTTTTTTGATGTCAAGATCGCGCTGCGCTTCGGCTTGCTTACCTTGCGAGAGCGTCTCGGCCAGGACGCGTTCCTGATCGGCCTTCGCACGGGCGATTGCGGCTTCACGCTGGGCTTCAGCCCGCTTGATGGCGGTATCGCGCTCCGCTTCCGCGGCAGCCACGTCGGCATCGCGCTTGATACGTGCCACATCGGGACGGCCCATGTTGGCGATGTACTCGTTCTTGTCCTTCACTTCCTTGATGGTGAAGGAAACGACTTCGAGTCCCATCTTGTTCAAGTCGTCGGAGCATGTGGAGCGCATGCGGTCTGCCACCATCTCCGGCTCCTTGACGATCTGCTCGACCGTGAGCTGACCGATAATTCCGCGCAGGTGGCCTTCCATTACCAGGCGAATCAGCCCCTCCCGTTGCGCCGGGGTCTTAGTCAGAAATTGCTCTGCCGCGGTGAAGATCGAGACCTCGTCGGACTTGACCTTGATTTGCGCGACCGCTTCGACTGACACCGCGACACCCTGATTGGTGTAGAGGTCTTGCTGCGGCGCAACGTCGAACGACATGAGCTCCAGCGACAGCATGCGGCAGCTTTCAAACAGTGGGAACACCACCGTGCCATGACCAATGCGCACCCGTTTTCCCTTGAACCCATACACAATCAGCGCCTCGTTTGGTCCAGCCTTTACGAACAGCTTGGCCAGCATTGCCAGAAGGAACATCGTTCCCAGCACCGCCAGTCCGGTAACTACTTGCCATGAAAAGTTCGGCATAACATTTCTCCTTGAGTTCCAGATTGGAACTCGTTTCCCTCTAGCTACCCTTTGCTTGCTTGTCCGGCTTCGGCTTCCGCCTCGCCGGAGAACTCATCCCATGCGCGCACATACGCGATGCCATGCTCATAGCGCGTGACCACAACTTCCGTTCCTTTCGCAACCTGAGAACCGTCTTCGGTGCGCGCACCGCAACTGCGCCGCGTGCCTACCTGCTGAAAAACGATCTCGCCAGTTCCCCCGCTGCGAATCGAACTGCTCACCCGGCCAATGACGCCGATCATGTCGTACTCCGCGGGATCGATGCCTACGTCATACTTGAGCAGCACGCGCACGTAAAACCAGCCCACGATGGCTCCGCCGCATAGTCCGGCGAGCGTGGCCAGCATCAGCGCGAACCCAACCCACACGCTCGAATAGCGTGTGACCAGGTAGCCCGCTCCGCCGAACCAGGTGAGAAATGCCATCAACGTGAATGAATTGAAGAACGCGCCGAAGCCATGCGTGTGGAAGCCGCCTTTGCCCATGTGCAGGTGGAATTTCGCCGGCAGATGCAAATGCAGCGTCCCGGTCAGGAACGACAGCGTGCTGAACACGAAGCCAATGGTGAAACAGATCAAGTAGAAGAGTTCCCAATTCATCAGATCTCCTCCTCGTGCGACAGCCCGTTATCTCTGCGCTTCCGCTTCTCATCCCCATGCATGCCGGGTTTCAAGACTTGCAGCAGTCGTTCACCCAGTCCTGGCGTTTCCAAAATGGCACCGAGCAGCACCAGACAGCCGCGTGAGTCCTTGTGCTTGGCCACCTCAAGCAGCGCGTGCTTTACCTGCGGATCGCGGCGAAATCGTTCGGCGCCGGCGATCAGCCACAAATCCAGCCGCTCTTCCAACGTGCGTACATCCGAGATCAGCTCAGTGTGATAGCCCTCCGGGTCATCCACCAGATACCCGGGGTGGACCTTGAAAAAGTGTGCGAGCAGCAGACGAGTCTTGTTGGTCAGGTGCGGGCGCACGCCTTTCTCAATCTGGGAAAGATAGGACTGGCTGATACCGGTACCCAGTTCTTTCTTGATTGCGCGCACAATCTCCTGCTGCGTCATCTCGCGATCGAGTCCGCGAAGGCTGCCTTCCACTTCGCGCAGGTAACGGATTTTTTCGCCCAACTTCATCGCACTGCCCGATTCGGGCTTATCACTAATCGCGATAAATATATTGCTAATTGCTATATCACGTCAAGGGAAATTCTAAACTTCCGTAAGTCACTGATTTGATGGGGCTAGACGCTTAGCAAAAAGAGCAGGGCGGCTTCTTATGATCACGCTGTACATTCCCCGTGCGCTGCAGAAGCGAGTCCTAAATGGACTTTATGAACCAGAATGGGAATAACAGTGCGGCACTCGTTGGTCAGACGCTCAGATGTTAGGCGTCGCTGAGGAGTCCTCTCAGCAGCGCTTCTCTTCCTTCGGGCAGGCGGGCATTTTCGATGAGGTCAAGGACGGAGGCTTTGGGCATCTTCGACACAATCCTTCGGACGAGTACCTCGGGCGTTTCAACGCGGCGTAAGACGGCCAGCTGTAGTTCGGGTCGCAGACTCCATTTCGGATGCTCCATCAGCATGGAGGGCAGCATCACCGGAACGTCGGGCTTACCGAGAATCTTTAAAATGGCGGTCTCAGTCATGCGCGGATTTTGCAACGCGGCCTCGATTGCCTGCCGCTCTCCGCGAAGTAACAGCGCGCCCGCGACGGCTGCGGAACAACGGCGAGCCAGGTTGATCGATTCGCCCAGCGAGATCGTCTCCAGCTTTCCAATTAGCGTTTCCTCGGCGAGGAGTTTTAGATCGGCCGCTACCGCAGGCGAGAGCGCGATCTGCATTAATTCAAAAACGAACAGGCGTCGAAGCAGCGGCAAGGAAACGTGGCGGGGAGTTCGGGGATGCTCTGCAAGCTGGACCAGGACGCTGCGATGTTTCATCACGTTATGATTGCGGGCGAGTGCCTCCAATGCGTGTGCCGGTACATCGCGTCGTTTTAGAAGGGTCAGCGCGAGATCTTCATTCAGCAATCCATTCCCAGCGGCCGCAACCAAATCTTCAGCAAAGGAGCTTGCAATCAGTTCGTCCACGCGAGCTGCCGGTTGTCTAAGGGAGAGAGGCTCCGGCTTTTGCGACCTGGAATAGGTCATTGTGTGCCTGCCCGCGCCATGGCCAAGGCGCCCAGAACAGGGCGTACCGGCTCCGTATTCACCTGAATCCCAGGCCACTCTGCACGCAGAGAGTTCGCAAACATCTGGCATATTTGCGGGGAGTTCGCGAACACACCCCCAGTGACTGCGACGCGCACATCCTGGCCACTCGACCAAAGACGACGGATCACCGTGCGGGCAAGCTGCGCCAGCTCATTGGCCGCGCTTGACAATATTTCCCTTGCCAAGGCGTCGCCTGAATCGGCGCAGTGAAAGATCTCCGGCAGCAAAGATGCGAAGTCCGGTGGAGGATTTGAATTGGTCATTGAGACCACGTCCTGCACCGACGAAAGCCTCCATCCCTGCATGATGGCATTCAGCAGATCGGTTGAGCGGCCGGCATCGCGCGCGCGCATAGCGTGCGCACACGCAGTGCGACCGATCCAAAATCCTGATCCCTCGTCGGAGATTATGGGACCCCATCCGCCGGCGCGCGCTGTGTCTTGCTTATCGTTTATGCCAAGTACATTCGAGCCAGTACCGGCAATGACGAGCAATCCAGCTCCGCCCGAGAACGCAGCGCGATGAGCAATGAGGGTGTCGTTGACGACGGAAACGTCTCCAGAGACGAGTTGGCGCAGCACGCTGTAGGCCCAATCTGAAACTTCGGGAATGCTGGAACCGGCGAGCCCAATGCATGTAGCTGCAATCTGACTTGGAGAGATATTCGCCTGACTACAAGCATCTTGAATCGCGAGCTCGAGCGCTTGTCCAGCTGTGTCAGCTCCGACTTTGC
>JAFAUE010000399.1 GCA_019243475.1 Acidobacteriota bacterium
CGAGACGGCGATTGGCGACGTCCAGTTGAAGCGGTACTTAAGTTGGGAGAGTTCCATATCGCCCTGGCTCAGCATGTACGGGCGAATGTGGCGGCGCTCGCCGGTCTCGCGGTCCAGGGCCTCGATTTCCCCATATTGGGAATCGGAATAAATCAAATTCGAACCCTTAGTTGCGGGAACTACGTATTGGCCGTCGCCGCCCACCGTGGTCCACCATTCGTTATTGGCAATCGGACCGCGGGAAAGCGTCTGCGACGGACCACACCAGCCGCTGTTGTCCTGCAGGCCGCCGCAGAGCATGTACGGCGTGCGTCCATCAAGCGCGACGCTATAGAACTGTTCGATAGGCAGCGAATCGCGGAATTGCCATGTTTGGCCGCCGTTCCAGGAGGTGTACACGCCGCCATCATTACCTTCGATCAACCGATTCGGGTCCTCGGGATCGATCCATAGCGCATGATGGTCGGCGTGCACGCCGCGACTGATGATGCGCGCCGTCTTGCCGCCGTCGATCGAGAGCACTACGTCGAAGGAGAGGAAGTAGATCTTGTGCTCGTCCTTGGGCGCGACAAACAGATGCCCAAAATAGAACGGACGCGCATTGATCAGGTAGTTGTCACTGACTTTCGTCCAGTGCTCGCCGTAGTCGGATGAATCCCACAGCACGCCGTCCTTGGATTCCACCAGCGCATAGACGTGCTTCGGATTACTCGGCGCAACCGCCAACCCGATGCGGCCCACTGGCGGACGCGGCAGGCCGGCACTGAGCTTCTGCCAGGTTTCGCCGCCGTCGGTCGAGCGATATATGCCGCTCGTCGTACCGCCGCTGGCCATCATCCAGGGATAGCGCTGCGCCTGCCACATTCCTGCGTAAAGGATCATGGGGTTGGAGGGATCCATCACCAGATCGCTGGCGCCCGTCTTGTCGTCGATATAAAGAACTTTCTTCCAGGTATGCCCAGCGTCAGTGCTGCGAAAGACACCGCGCTCGCCGTTCGGCCCCCACGCGTGCCCGAAGGCGGCTACGAATACCGTTTCGGGATTGGCAGGACTGACGACGATGTTGGCAATCTGCCCGGCGTCCTCGAGGCCCATCGCTCGCCAGCTTGCGCCGGCATCGGGAGAAAAGAAAACACCGTGGCCGGTGATGATGTCGTTGCGCAGGTTCGCTTCGCCCGTTCCCACCCAGATCAAATTGGGATTACCCGGCGCAATGGCCATTGCGCCAACCGAAGGAGCGGGTATTCCTGCCGAGATGTATCTCCAGTTCGTCGCACCGTCTTCCGACTTGAAGACGCCACCCGCAGCCGTTCCGGCGTAATAAATTTCCGGATGTCCGGGGACGCCCAGTACTGCGGTTACCCGCCCTCCAGCCACCGCCGGTCCAAGATTTCTGAACTGGAGGTTGCCGAAGTAGTCCCGGTCGCCGCCTGTCGGTCCTTGTTCCGAAGTGGAACGCTCAGCGCGCGCAGAAGATTGCGAGAAACCGGTCAGCGCTGAGGCGAGCAAAACGACCAGCAGGAATCGGATAAGGACTGAAATGCGCATGGTGCCTCCCAGGATTTGTGCGGCTAAAAAGTATAGTCCCGGTGGAGCGAATGCAGGATCCCATGCGCGCTGCTGCTGACACATTTGCTGCGCTGGTGATTTTGAAGTGCGCCGGAGGCGCATCCGATGAAAGCCCCGCGGCGGGAGCCCGGGGCAATTGCCACAAAAGGGCCGAGTCCTGGAGGGACGGCATAGGTTCTCATTCCATGGGTACAATGCGCATTCCGATCTGCGAGGAGCCATGGGAGGACATTCGTATTGCAACGTATTAGTTCATGCAATCTTTTCGACCAAGATGCGGCGCAACAGCATCCCGGCGGATAAGCTAGAGGCGCTATGGCGCTACTTTGGCGGAATTGCAAGACATCACAAGATCTCCCTGCTGCGCGCAGGCGGCACCCGCAACCACGCGCACCTGCTTTTTGCTCTGCCCTCCACCCAGACCATCGCTGACGTGATTGGCACCTTCAAGTCCAATTCTTCCCGATGGGTATCGCCGATATTTGAGTGGCAAAGCGGATACGGCGCGTTTAGTGTTAGCGTGTCAAATCGGGAAAAGGTGATTGCCTACATCGACCATCAGGAAAAACATCACAGGGAGATGACCTTCGATGAGGAGTTCCTCGCTTTTCTGAAGAAGGCAGGTGTCGATTACGATCCGCGATTCGTCCTGGGATAGGCAAAATGTGTGCCGTCCCTCCAGGACTCCGATTTTCTTCCAAGCTGACCCTGGGCTGCCGCCGCGGGGCTTTCATGGCGCGCGCCTCCGGCGCTCAGATGGTGATCTGGGCGAAGCGAATGACCCGTTTCCCGTTTGATGGTCGGGGCGGAGGGATTTGAACCCACACACCGCTCTGCTCCCAAGTCGAGGCTACAACTATAATCACCCGATGGAGAAGTCGGTTCGCATCTTTCGCAGCTTCGAGCAAGCCGATGAATCCGATTCCAAGGCCGACGCTCAGCTCACACCGCAAGAGCGTATTGAGCTCGTGATCCGACTTCGCGAGCAACGCCATCCCGGCTCATCAGAGCAGCCAATGGAGCGAGTGATTCGTGTCAGAAGGCTTGGGGAGGATTAAGCGACCTCACTTCAGGCGAGGAAAACTCCTTAACGTCGCAGCCTTCAGAAGCCCACGGTTACTGCACTTCGACACTCGCAGTTTCGTTCGAGTTTTGCTAACTCCTAAATCGCCACGGTAGAGGCGCAGCAGGCTGCGCCTCTACTCGAGTCGACCATGTTCGGCTATTGGTCGTCGCCCTTGTCCTCAGGCTGGGTTGTGCCGCTGGACGGATCGGGCACGAAGAAGCCGAACAAACCGTGCTGCTCGCCAAAGATTCCGGCGGTGAAGAAAAGCCAATTGTGAGGTCCTGCGCCGCCATCGTTGCCGAAGCGCAATGCCCATAGGCGATCGTTCTGCAGAGCATGACCGTTCGCGCCCGTGGCATCACGCAGCAGACCGTCGAAGCGTCCCGAATCGGGATCGTACACCGCAATTTGTCCGCTCCCCGCATTGCCCACAAAGAGGTGATTGCTATAGAAACCGAAAT
>JAFAUE010000465.1 GCA_019243475.1 Acidobacteriota bacterium
GCTGACGCTGGCGCGAGTCGAATCGGGCGAGCAACGCTTTCGCATCCAGCAGGTATCGGCATCGCAGCTCCTCCGTGAAGCTCAACAGTACTTCGCCGAAATGGCGCACGTGCAGGGTAGCGACCTCAGCGTCGAACTTGAGGGCGACGCAATGGTGAAAGCCGATCCCGAGGCTGTGCACCAGGTTTTCTCCAATTTAATTTCAAACGCAGTGAAGTATTGCCCGCCAGGCACTCCGATCGTCATTGGAGCCCGGCAACGCGAGGAGTCGGTGGAGTTTTTCGTGCGCGACTCTGGCCGGGGAATAGCGTCGGAACATCTTCCGCGCCTCTTCCAGCGTTTTTACCGGGTAGATAAAGCACGTTCGCGCGAATCCGGCGGAACCGGTTTGGGTCTGGCCATCGTAAAGCACATCGTCCTGGCCCACGGCGGGGAAGTTCGCGTAGAAAGCGAGCTCAACCACGGTTCGACATTCTTCTTTACCCTTGCGAGAGCCGTCAGCACCGAACCGGCAACCATTCATGGATGAGGGTTGAATCAGCTTGCGCAGCCGGCCTACTTGGTGGCCGCTTGTGCCGCAACGGCTTCGGGGTCCACGGTAGATGCGGATTTCAGCTGCCCGAGCCGGTCTTTCAGCTTTGCATAGTCGTCTTTGTGACGCTTCGTATCCAGCGGCGCATTGAGATTCCCGTAATAGGAAACGACGTTGTCGCGCAGCGCGGGCGTTAGCAAGTCGAAGTGTCTGTCATCAAGCTTGCCCAGCAGGTATGCATAGCTGTCGTCGGTCAACTTGTATTTGCCGGCTTTGGTGGGCTCGCCTGTATCAAAATTAATGTCTGCCAGATGAGGATCCGCCTGGCCGTGCAGCGCATTTAATCTTTCTTTGTAAGTCGCGATCGTCTTGTCCAGACTTTTGAGATAGAGGTCCTCGGTTTGCGTTGAGGGCGTCTTAAATGCCACAGCCTTGAACGGGCCGATCTTGGGCACGAGCTTGAAAAGGAATGCGAGCACGCGGGCGAAGAATCCGGGTCGTTCATATTGCGTGCCCCACTCGTGTTCGTAATCGGCACGGGAAAGATAATAGACATAGCGCTGTTTGGCCGCATCGTTTCGCTCCGGCACGTCCACGTTGTTTTTCGTGAGCAATGCCGCCTTTGTCATTTCGGGAATGATAGTGCTGATCGAGTGGCGGAAAGTCCCGATAGAAAGGTCGAGCGTCTTAAATACGTCCTTGAGTTCGATCCCGTAGGTCTCGCGAAAGGCCCGCTCCAGCAGAGGTTTAGAGACCTTGAAGCCGATAAAGTCGTGATACGCCTTGGATGCGTAACGTTGCTTTGCTACCTGCGCTACATCGAAGCCGAACTCAGTCCGGATGTGCGCCTTGGGATCGTCCTCATAGGTGACGGCGTTGCCATATCGCCGTCTCAATTTCGGATAATCGATGGCAACAGCCTGATTGACGTATGGATGACCTTGCGCGTCTGAGACGTAGTGAGCAAGCGCACCCAGCGCGAAGCCATACTCATTAGCGTCTTGTGCGTCTTTCAACATGGCAGCGACAAAATCGCCGCTCCGGACGTAGTGCACCAGGTCGCTGAAATGCCGGTTGCCGAAGGGGTAGTAGCCCATGTCCTGGATGACCGAGCCGCCATAGGCATACGCGTGCGCTTCAGTCAATTGCTCCTCGGTGACAGTCGGAAACCGCGCGAGCAGCAGGGGTTTGAGCTGTTGCTCCCACGCGAGATCGATGATCTGCTCGTGGGTAAGAACCGAATAAGCAGACGCCGGCAGAGGCGCCAGCATCAGGATGACGCAATAAAGTAGGAGGACGGCAATAACTTTCCTTTGCCGCTGCATGACCGAAGGATGCAGCAGAGCTGGTTTCATGTTGCACGCCGTCGCCCGGTTGGACGTAAATCGATGGAGTTCCCGTCTAACTTCGTCCCGCGCCGCGGCTTCGCCTGCGTGAGTTGGGCGGATAGTCCAGCGCCTGGCCCTGATTGAGAGCGATCATGGGTTCCAGTCGCTTGGTTCCATCGTGCACGCAGAAACGTGCGGGACGATCCGCGGGTCCGCTCCACAGCGTTACTCCCGCGTAGGCCCCATCCTTGCGCAGAATGTAGTACTTCATGTCCACATACTGGAGTTTGGCACTGTCATTGTTGAAATTGCGAACGATTCGCTTTAGAGCATCGAATCCGGCTTCATGAGGAGACATGCCCTTGCGCATGTTCTCGACGATGGTATGCGCTCCCGCGATGCGAATATTTTCTTCGCCCGAGCCGGTTGCGCCCGCCGAACCCACGTCCTGATCGCAATAGTTTCCCGCGCCGATGATGGGGGAATCGCCGCAGCGTCCCGGAATTTTCCACGCCAGACCGCTGGTGGTAGTCATGCCGGACATCTCGTTCTTATCGTTCAGGACGGAACAATGGATGGTTCCGTGCGGAGGGTACATGACAGCGTTCACGGCAAACTCGCGCCATTCAGGCTCGATGTGCAGGCGCTCGGCCAGTTCGAGGATTCGTTGCCGCTCGATCTCGCGCGTCTCCGCCGCGCTGCGCTCAGAGCCACCCTCCTCCGGCAGCTTGTAGCGGGGATCATCCAGTCCCATACCCCACCAGTCTTCTGCCGACATACTCTCTTTCCATAGCAGCCAGATCTGGTGCGCGCGTTCCGTCAGCAGGTTCTCTTTCGGGAAACCGAGCGCATAGCCAAACTTTTCTGCGCCTTCTCCCACCAGCATTACATGCCCGGTATGCTGCATCACCGCTTGGGCCAGCAAAGCGACGTTCTTGATGTTGCGTACGCCGCCGACTGAACCTGCCATGCGCGTGGGGCCATGCATGCAGCAGGAGTCGAGTTCCACAACGCCCTCTTCATTCGGCAATCCGCCCAGTCCAACGCTCATGTCGTTGGGGTCGTCTTCCTGCGTCTTGCCGACAGCGATGGCCGCGTCCAGCGTGTCCTTGCCGTCCCTCAGCATCTGATAGCCCTTGTCGATGCCATTCCACCCATTTGCGCTGGATACAAGGATCGGCGGCTTGCCTTGTCCGGAGCCCGTGCCTTTGGTCGCTTGAGGCCCGGGAGCGGGACCGTGGATGTCGGTGCTCGGAGTGCTTTGCCCATTCAACCCGACAGCAAGCGTGCTTAACGCCGCCGATGTAAGAAAATCTCTGCGCGTAAATGCCATAGCAGCCTCCAACCCGAATCATGAAACCGGCCAGCATAGCACGGTGATGGAGCAGACTCCGCCGCTGCGGCAAGAGCGCCCTGTCAAACCACATCACCGACAAATCCCATTGTTTAATTCTGCTTAAGTGACCCTTTGGATTATTTGAGCTTGACAACGGCAAAGCGGGAAAACCATGATGCGCCGGCTAAGCGTAAAACTCGGATTCACAATATAAAACGCAACACGAGCGGCCAGGATGGGGCCCTGGTGGAACTTGCCGCCGCGTTCAGGAGAGTGCGCTCATGAAGAAGCAGGCGCTGTGGCTGTCAGTCGTGTTTTTGGCGTTCAGTTCAGTTTCCTTCGCTCAGGGATTGGGTAGCATCGTCGGCACGGTCACAGACCCATCCGGCGCCGTGCTTGCCGGTGCAAAAGTGACGGCCATTGAGATTGGCACTGGGATACTGCGCACCACCGCCGCAGATGCGCAGGGCTACTACGTCATTCCATCCGTCAAGCCGGCGCGGTACAGCCTCAGCATCGAGTCTCCTGGCTTCCGAACTGAGAAACAGGAATTAGAAGTGCTGGCCGACCAGGCACTCACCGTGAACGTGCACTTGCAGCTCGGGGCCCCGACCGAGGTGGTGGAAGTCACCGGCACAGACCTGCAAGTGGACACCACGACCTCAACCGTCAAACAGGTCATCGAAGAAAAGCGCATCGTCGAGCTGCCGTTGAATGGCCGCAACGCCGCGACGCTTGCGCTGCTGGTGCCTGGAGTTGTGAATTCTCCCAACGGCGGCTCCGACCAGGGCGCTACCAAAACCTTTCCCGGTGCGGTGACCTTTTCCTCTAACGGCACGCGACAGGACACGATCAGCTACAACCTCGATGGCGGCAATTATGTTGACGAATACACGAACGTCAACCAGCCATTCCCATTTCCGGACGCGCTGCAGGAATTCAGCGTTCAGACGTCGAACTACAGCGCCGAGTATGGTCAGAACGCCGGCGCTGTGGTGAACGTGATCACGAAGTCGGGCACCAACTCGTTTCATGGCGACGCATTCGAGTTCAATCGCAACCCCATATTCAACGCGCAAAACTACTTCGCTACGCCGACCACTCCTGACCGAATTAAGCGTAACCAGTTTGGCGGGACGTTCGGCGGGCCCATTCTTCACGACAAGATGTACTTTTTTGCCGGCTACCAGCGGACGCAGTTCCGCAACCTGGTTCTCGGCAGTGCGAAGGTTGTCGGCCAGACCGACATCACGAACTTTCTGGCAAAAGGACCGTTCGGCACTCCGGGCGCCATCGATCCTGCCATCGCCAAAATGATCGGCGTAGTTCCCGGATGCAACGTCGCGGGTTGCGGAGCGGCATTTAATGGGTCCGCCGGACAGGCGGACCCAAACGCCAAGTTCGCTCTTGCCGGTGCCATACCGACCGGTTCGAATCCCACGATTCCTTTCTCCAAGCCGGACACCGAGAACTTCGATTCCGGAATGGGAAAGCTTGACTACGTCCTCGGCGAGAAGGACAAGGCAACGCTTCGCTACGAGTACGACCGCTTTACTAAAGCGCCCGTCTTCAATCCGATGTTTCTCGTCCAGTACACCGACGCGACCAACTCGATTGTGTCGCAGAGCGGCCTGATTCACGAGACGCACACGTTCTCGCCGACATTGCTCAATGACGCGCGCATTAGTTACTCGCGCGAAATCGCCAGCCGCGGTCCCTCGTCCACCGCTGTGAATGTGGTGGGATTTGGTTCAGCACTGCCGTTCCAGCCGACGCCCAGTGCCATTCAGGGAATTGGAGTGCAGAACGGTTTCTCCTTTGGCGATAATCCCACAGGGCTCTTCGTGAGGCAAAACTACGGTTTTGCCAATGACGTGAGCTGGGTGCGGGGAAGGCACGATTTGCATTTCGGCGGGTCCATCGAGCGCAGCCACGTGGACCTGGTAAACGAATTCAATCAACCAGGCTTGTTCGGCTTCGGGAATCAGGACAACTACCTGACCAGCCAGGGCGTCTTCGGAGCCTCGCCCTTCTCTACCTATCAGCTTTTCCTGGCTGGAATTTTGTCGGACTGCGGATGCACCGGCAATGGCTACGCCTTCCAACAGGGCGCGGGCGAGTTCAAGCAGAATCGCAACATCTTTGCCGGAGTGTATTTCCAGGATAACTTCCACATGACCCGTCGCTTGACCCTGAACCTTGGTCTGCGCTACGAACCGGTGCTCCCGTGGAGCGACAAAGGCAATCGTTTCGCGCAAGTGAACCTCGCGGCTATGGCGCAGGGCGTCACGTCGAAGGTTTATCCCAACGCTCCTCCGGGAATCTTCTTCTCCGGCCAGAATGGTATTCCCAGCGATTCCGGCATGCCCGACAATGCTCTCCGCGCCAGCCTCACCAACTTTGAACCGCGGCTGGGCTTCGCGTACGACGTAACCGGCGACGGCAAGACCAGCGTGCGCGGCGGAGTGGGCATCTTTTATGACTCGCGCGTAATGGGCATGCTCAGCAATCGTTTTGTGGACGAGTGGCCGTTCAGCCCGCAGTACATTCTGTCCACCGCCGGAGGCAGCTCGCCGACGGCCTCGTCTGCGCCCGGAAGCTTCAGCGATCCGCTCTGCACGCTCGCTTCTACGCAGGCAACGCTGCACTGCAACGGCCAGCAGGCTGCGAATTATCCGAAGTTTCCCAGCCCCTTTCCCGCGCCCACAAACTTCGCCTACATTCCGCCGTTTAACGAGATCGCGGTCAGCTACGACCCGACCGGGAACTACCGCGTGCCCGTGGTCTATGCCTACAATTTGAGTGTGGAGCGTGAGCTGCCGGGCAATGCCGTGGGACGGCTTGCCTATGTCGGCTCTTTGAGCCGGCACATTCTGGAGACACAGTTCCTGAATTTCTCCGCGCCGGTGGGCAGCGGAGGTTTCCCCGGCTGCGGCCCGAAATCCGTCTCCTCTCCCGGCGCGCCCGGGACGGGACTGGCGAATTGCACCGTATTTACCGGTAGCGGCGGAAAGTTTGCCACCAACACCTTCGGACCGACAGTACAGGCCGACATTAATGACATCAGCTCGAATTACAACTCGCTGCAGGCGTCGCTCGAAAAACGCGTCTCGCGCGGCCTCACCTTCCTCGTGAACTACACGTACTCCAAGAGTCTCGACGATCTGCCGTTCAGCGAAGGCGTCTCGGGATTCGATACCGGTTATTCCGCGATGCCGATCACGAATCCGGCGCGGCATGCATTCGACTACGGACCATCGGCCTTCGATCACCGCCACGTATTTGTCGGTTCTTACGTGTGGCAAACCCCGAGCTTCAAAAACTCCAATGCGCTTATTCACCACATCCTTGGAGATTACGAGCTCAGCGGCGTTGTAACTGCTTCGACGGGACGTCCGTTCACTGTTTTGCAAGGATTTGATCTTTCCGGAACGGGAATCGGCAACGATCGCGGAACGTTGTGCACCGGCGCTGGACCGATTGGCGATACCTGCGTAGTCGGCGTCCCCTATTCCAGCAGCGTATGCGGCACTGCTGCGGGCTGCAGAAGTTGGATCAGTCCTCTGGCCTTTGAACCGACGCAGGTGAACAAAGTCAACAATCCAGCGATTGCCGGAACATTCGGCGGAGTGGGAAAGAATTCTTTCCGGCTGCCCGGCGCCTCGAACTGGGATGTTCAGCTGTCGAAATACATTAACTTCACGGAACGCATCAAGCTGCAGCTCCGTGCCGAGTACTTCAATGTGCTGAACCATCCCAACTTTGCACCGGAGAGTGTGAGCACCGGCACGGTGAACGGCACCGACAACATTAGCAGCTTCGACAAGCTCAGCAGTGGTACCTTCGGCACGTTCAGGGCAGGACAGGCCGGCGATCCTCGCATCGGACAACTGGCCGCGAAGATCATCTTCTGAGCTTCCCCACAAACAGCAGCGAATTCCGGACATCAATACGGAATTCGCATCTGTGTTTTCACAGAATGGGACGAGTTGTACAACAGTCGAAGACGGGTTCCACATTGTCTTATTCAGGAGAGTGATTGAGTTCGAACGGCGAAAATTCACGCAGGAAATTTTTTCAGACTGCCGTCTCAGGTGTTGCCGGAGCAGCACTAGGCAGTACAGTCAAACTCGACGCGCAGGAGTCCATCCATAAGAGCGCTCCGCAGAGTGTCTATGACGTTCGCTCATACGGAGCCGCAGCTGACGGCAGCACGGTGGATACGCCTGTAATCGATCGCGCGATTGCGGCCGTTGCAGCGGCGGGCGGAGGGACCCTGCACTTTCCCGCTGGAACGTATCTTTGCTACACCATCCACTTGAAGAGCAACGTTGCGCTCTACCTTGAGCAGGGAGCAACGATTCTCGCCGGCGCCACTGGACAAGGCGGGCAATATGACGCCGCCGAACCGAATCAGTGGGACCATTATCAGGATTACGGCCACAGTCACTGGCACAACAGCCTCTTCCTTGGCGAAGACATCCATGACTTCGCAATTCTGGGCCCAGGTCTCATTTGGGGAAAAGGGCTCAGCCGTGGCAGCGGACGCGACACGCCGAAAGCCGAAGATCCCGGGGTAGGGAACAAAACTATCGCGTTAAAAAACTGTCATAACGTCCTGCTTCGCGATTTCTCAATCTTGCACGGCGGACACTTTGGAATCCTCGCCACAGGGGTGGACAACCTCACCATCGACAATCTGAAGATTGACACGAATCGTGACGGCATCGACATCGATTGTTGCAGCAACGTCCGCGTGAGCAATTGCAGTGTGAACTCGCCGTGGGACGACGGCATTTGTCCTAAGAGCTCCTTCGCGCTCGGCTACGCTCGGCCCACTGAGAACGTGACCATCACCAACTGCTTCGTCTCCGGCAGCTATATGGAAGGTACGCTGCTCGACGGCACGCGCAAGCCGTTTCCCGAAGGTTCGAACGTGCCGCGCAACGGCCGCCTCAAGTTCGGCACCGAGTCAAACGGGGGCTTTAAGCGCATCACGGTGTCCAATTGTGTAATGGACGGTTGTCGAGGGATCGCCCTTGAGGCCGTCGATGGGGCGCTGCTCGAAGACATTACGATCGACAACATAAGCATGCGCAACATCGTCGATGGCCCAATCTTCATGCGTCTCGGCGACCGCATGCGCGGTCCGGAAGGCGTGCCCGTCGGAGC
>JAFAUE010000017.1 GCA_019243475.1 Acidobacteriota bacterium
ACCCAATCCCCCACGTTCATCGAATCGGAGTTGCCTAGCTTCGCCGCTGCCAGCGGATGATCCACATCGATTTTGAGCACTGCGAGATCGGTCGCGGTGTCAACGCCGATGACCTTGGCGTCATGCTGCACGCCCGGCGGATCGCCGTCGAGCTTCACGCGAATGCGGTCCGCTTTGTCCACGACATGCTGATTGGTAATGATGTAGCCCTTGGAATCGACGATCACTCCCGATCCAAGCGAGTGCTCCGTCGCTCCACCCTGGTCGCCGCCAAATGGACTCTGGCCGCCACCTTGTCCGCCAAAGAAGCGATCAAAAAAGTCCTGAAAGGGGTCACCGCCGCCGTTGTCGTCGCCGCCGCCCTGCGGATTGCCCCGCCGCCGGATATGTGGATTCGCCTTGGGAGTGGATTCAGTGTTGATGTTCACTACGCTGGGTTCGAGCTGTTTGGCTACCTGGCTGAAGGCGCTCGACAACTGCTGCGGTGCAGGTACTTTCAGCGGAGCAGCGTCGGAGCTGTTTACGCCTCGAGTGGCGCCTTTAACGCCGCGCTGAATGATGGTGCCAATCAGAATTCCCACGAACAGGGTCGCAACGACCAGCAATGTGGACAAAAAACGATGCGACCTCATGCGATCTCGAAGTGTGCTGCTCGAATCCATTTCCATTCCTCTTTGCGAATCAGGCGAACCATCCATTATAGCGACACGATAAATCGCGACACCTCGGCCGCATGGGCTGCCTGATTCATTAGACGCGGTCTCTGAGGCAATAGACGCAGTGGCTTTAAGGCCGTAAGCCAGATGGAAGTGACGGAGGCATTCGGCGAAACCGAACGTCGCGGCCGCAGGCAGGTTAAGCGCACCTTGTGCGAGGCAGCACCGCATCGACGGTTCTGGCGAAGTCGAAGGCTCGAAGATCTCTGCGATAAGTTCAGAAAGTGAACGGCAGCTCGCGTGACGATTGGGACCTGAAGCTGTGCGCACCCGGTCGCTCTCGGCACGACCGCGGAAATCTCTACGCCGCCAATTCCTGTCCCTCGGCGAGATCGCCTTGCTCGATACGGCGTTCGCGAGCCGCGCACAGCTGTCCAAGCACGAACGCGCCAATCGCCATATTGATGTCGCGGACGGCCACGTCATAGTCCTTGTTGAGGACGAGGTTGGCCGCAATACAGGAGAGCCATGCCGAAGCAACATAGCTTGAAATTTCAGCTTTGGGACTGAGAATGCCAACTCCAACCAGCATCTCTACCACGCCCACAACGCGCATGAAATTCTTGTTGCTCACCGGCAGCTTTTCGCTAGCTTCGGGCACGAGATATTTTTCCCAATCAGTCAACAGATTCGTGAACTTATCGGCGCCGGCGAGAAATGCCGTCGCTCCCAACCCAATTCGCAGCGGCCAAAACATCGAAGCAGTTCTGCTCTGAGCATCCATACCATTCTCCTGAGTGGATGGATGCCGCTCAGCTTTGCAGGGTGGGCGAGGGTTCGCGTGGGCTGGCTGCAATGAATCACTGCGTGTCACAAAACATTGGCATGAGTCACCCGCTTTCCGGGGTACTAGTCCTTCTACTTTGATTCCGCGGTCTGCGCTCATCCGCCGACGCTTCGTAACTGAAGCATTTGCCACAAAAACGGCCTCACCCAGCCGAAAAAACAGACTTCTTGCCGGATTAAGTAACACTCTGCTCCCTAGTACCAGTAAGGGAATTTTCTCGGGTCTTCTAGGTGTGCTCCGTCTCCAACCTGAGTTGATGCCCTAGTAGTTTCACTTATTCCCAGAACGAAAAACCGAACCTAGAGGACTAAATTGAAGACCCTGTTTTCCCTTATCGTTTTGCTCTTTTTGGCAATGGCAAGCTTTGCTGACGTCAACGTCAGCGCTCCTGCAGATGGAAGCTCGGTAGGTTCCCCCGTGCATATCGTCGCTCAAGACGGCAATGCGATCGCCATGCACATCTACGTGGACAACAACGACGCCTACCAGATCCCGGCCAATGCTCTCGATACCTACCTTCCGGTTGCATTGGGGACGCATTATGTCGTCGTTCAATCGTGGGACGCCTACGGCAACGTGTTCAAGACGCCGCTGACCATCAACGTGTCCGGCGCCGGCAGCGCCGCTGCCCCCGCCGCGGCTCCAACCTTCGCACAAATTCAGGCAATGGATAGTTGGGATTCCTGCTCGGTTTGCGCCGGCAACGGCGGGAATGGCCCCGGCACCGACCATGGATTACAGCAAGGCATCGGTACACCTTCACTCTCCGGTTCCTCGTCACTCTTCACCGTCGGCGGCGCACCCTGGGGAGCCGCACTGTGGTGGAGGGAACTCGGCGGAAACGACGGCGCTTATAACCTGCATTATTCGCTAGATTTCTATATGGAAGATCCCAGCGCGGCACAAGCTCTCGAATTTGACGTGAATCAAACGGCCGGCGGACTACGCTACATCTTTGGCACGGAATGCGATATCAAGGACAGTGGAACGTGGAGAGTATGGAATTCCCAAAACAGGCAATGGGTCTCCACCGGTGCCCCATGTCCCGCTCCTTACGCGTATGCGTGGAACCACCTGGAGTGGCAGTTTCAGCGGACCGGAGGCGGTGTGCACTTCGTGTCAGTCACACTGAACGGGCAGACCTACAACGTAGATTATTGGTTCCCGGCGCTCGGGCAAAATGGAAGCGGACTCGATGTAGCCTTTCAGGCCGATTTAGACGGCAGCGGACGCCAAGTCGCCGTCTGGCTGGACAACGTGAGCCTCAGTCTGCAGTAGTTCAGTAGCGCAACAATATGTTGCAGGAAATCTGTTAAAGGAGACCGGCCGCCTTCGGCCGGGTGTTCGCAATCTCTAGGGACACCTTGAATGGTAGAGCAGGGCCTAGTGCGCTGCATTTACCGACGAGCCGATAAGCTTTCCGGACGCGGGGATAAATCCCGCTCTACCATGTTTCAAGCGGAAAGAGAAACCCTTGACGCTGAGGCGCAGATATGCGCCGTACGCAGATTTTCGTTATTATATTTTCGCCTAAAGTCCATGCGTCGGTATCTAAACTCCTGGAAAGAGATTGCTGCCTACGTCGGTCGCGGGGTTCGTACCTTGCAGCGTTACGAATCCCAATATGGGTTTCCTGTCAGGCGAGTTGCGGAAACGCCTCGAGCTGGAGTCTTCGCCTTCAGCGATGAGATCGACGAGTGGTTTCGGCAAACCAGGAGATCGGGACTGGACCTTTTATCCGCGGAGGGCACACCCCTGCCGCCTTCAGGCGCCAGTTCATCAGCGTTGACTGACTCCTCGTCTACAAAGGAAGATAGCGATCCTTCCATCTTCGTCATTGAAGATGACGTTACCCGGGTAGATGAAATTCGTTCGATTCTGAGTCAGATGGGCGAAAGCCGAGTACGCGTCTTCCTGGATTCATCCACCGCGGCCGCAGCGTTGAATGAGGTAATTGAGGGCAACTCCCCTGCTCCGAAATTGCTGGTGCTCGATTACGAATTGCGCAACGGCAACGGCTTCGACATATTGGTGCAGTATCGCAGTTGCACTCTGAAGCACCTTTGTCCTCTCATCGTGTGGACTGTGCTGGATAATGTCACGACCAGGCAAATGTCGATCTGGATGGGTGCGGCCGCTTTTGTCCCCAAACAGCTAGGCAGTGGGGCTTTAAGACACGCGCTCCTGCCCCTGCTCGCGCAGCCCGCTTAGCCGTGGTAGCGAGCGACTCCTTTTCGGGAAATGCTGGTTATTCGCCGGTGCCTCTGGCTTCATCTCAAAAGGCTTTAAAGAACTCCGACAGGAATTCCTGCCTTTACGGCTGAGGAAGCGAAAGGAAGCACCCAGCCTTCCGGGTGTGTACCTGGCCCCCGACTGTTTCCGCACGTACGTTCATCATGTGTCTGCGCTGCAAAGGTCGGCGCGCTTCACCAAGCGAAGCGAGATGGAAGCTAATCGTGAAGAAGGTGGCCTACTGTTTCCAGAAGACCATCGATATCTGTCGGGTCAACTGTCGCATCCGCGCCCTGCGTGGTTTCACCCAAGCGATGGAGCGCCAGGATGCGCCCTGCGCTGCTTTTGCGAAAAGCTTTAATCAATTCTTGTTTGTCGTCAGGCGGGATGCTGTGGCCAAGGATAAGAAGATTGAATTTTTCCTGTTCGCATCTCGCAACTGCCTCAATAAAACCCAGCGCCGACGTGACTCCATGCTTCGTATGCTGCTTCAGTAGCAGCTCGCGCGTCTTTAGCAACGACTCGTCGTAGGAGACGGAGAGGATTTGGCTGGACACGATGGCTCAAATCAGTTAGGAAAAGAGCAAGGACTATAGCAGAACTCCTGCTTATCGCGAGCAGTTGATTTGAAAAGCTGTCCCCGGTTTCGAGTGCGGAAAGTTCGGCTACTCTCCAGATTTCCGTGACAACCCGGGCTTCAATTGCACTCTCGAAACATAAAATGCGGATGCCACCGGTAGGCGAGGACATTCGTGCGCAAGAGTAAGGTTCTGCTCATTGAAGACGAGAAGCTGGACGCCCTGGCCATTGGCCGGGTGCTAAAGCAGCTTTATCCGGAAGTTCTGCTCGAGATCTTGCAGACAGGAGAGCAGGCGCTCGACTGGATCAGCCGTTTCCGTCAGGACGGCGAAAAAATCTGCCTCATCGTCATGGACATGACCTTGCCGCGCATGGAAGGGCTGGAGCTGATCAGCGAGATCAAAGCGAATCCCGACCTGGCGTACGCTCCCATTGTCGTCCTGAGCGGGAATGACAGCCCAACTGCCATTCGCCATGCCTACAAATCAGGCAGCGTGCGGCTACGTCGTAAAGAGATCCCAGCTGGCCGACATGCAGCAAGCGTTGACCAGCATGTTCAGCTTTTGGCTCGACGCCAACGCGCTGCACGCTTCGTAATCCGGCGAAGGGATTGCTTTCCGAAGGACGAGTACTAGATGTCTGAATCCAAAAGACCTCACCAGAGGTGCCCAACAGTACGCGTCTACGGTGACGTCCGGCCGCCAGTCCGCAACAACCCGTCATTTGGAGCGTTCATCACAGTCGTTAGCCCCAATTTCACGTAAAGAGGCATTCCCGTGAAACGCAATATCTCGACCGTCTCTAGCAATTGTGGAAACACCCATCCTCCGGAGCTTCTATCCGAAGCCGTAGTCGAGCGAATGAAGATGGTCTTTCGCAGCACGCATGGAACAGAGATGACAAAGAAGGATCGCGACTATCTCGGAATTCCGCCTTGCTCCGGCGAGTGCTGCCCAAGCCTCGATTAAGAATCCGCGCAACAGGTGAATAGGAAGAACAGCAGCGCCCCGCGGCCGGATCTGATGATGGAGTTGGCGAACTAACACGCGCAGTCTTGTTAACTGCTAACCCGCTCGTTGCCCGTTCATCACCATAGCCGGCGTTGCGACGCCTTTGGTGACGAACCACAGCGCGAGCACGATCGTGAATACGATCTCAGGCAGCCATTGGTATGAGGCCAGAGGCCCGGAGAGAAATCCAGCGAGTTGGAGAGGCAAGCCCACCACCAGCAGCGCAGACGAGATTACGCCCGACCACGCCAGCGCTTGCGGGACCATCCGCCCGCGCAGCAGGAGATAGGAAAAAGTGGTAGTCCCGACCGCGAAGAAGACCGCACCGATTGCAGCTTTAGGCATCAGCAAAAATGCGCCCAGCGCATTGGTTGTGGCTGGGTCCGGGACGTACCCACCCGCGCGCGCTTCCGCGAGCCACAGCAGTCCCATGTCATTCGGAACGAAGATCGAACCGATCAGGATTCCTTCAGCAACGCGGCAGACCAACCCCAGCATTGCAAGTTCGTGGTCCACGTCGCGAGTGATTCCGTACAAAATCACGGCGAGAACGACAGCCGAAAAGCACTCGAGAACCTTCAGCAGGATGACAAGGCGCATGTCTGTCGCATATTGGGCGATGCGTGCCAGTGTCGCGACAGTTCCTTCGGCGCTGGTCGCGCGGTTCATCAGCACCTCGTTGGAAATTCCGATGGTTATGTAGCAGAGGTAAGTAAATCCGGCGATTCTTGCGTTTGTTGTACGAGTCATGCGCGCCTCCTCCGAATCCAAGCAGGCAATCATTATCTTCGTACTTGGCGCCGGGTTGCGCACCTTCGCCTTTCTTCTCGCAGAAGACGCTCGCGGCGTGAGAGCGCCTGCTATCGAAGCCGTAAAGGACGCCGACGAGCAGCACTCATCTCCTGTTAAATCGCATCCTACCCATAGAGGACGGTCAGCACCGGCTCGCGTGCGCGTGCGGGCAGTGCCGGCCGCTTTGTGCATTTGACGGAGGGGGAACATGAAGAGCTTTATTACCGGATTGGCGGTGGGATGTGGATTAGGCCTGCTGCTCGCACCTGAAGCAGGTTCTGAGACTCGCAAAGGATTAATCGGGCGTCTCAAGCAGGCCAAGGATGTTGTGCCGGAATCAGCAAAACCGCTCCTCAGCTCGGTCGTGCAACGGTTTGAGGAAATCGTCCAGCCCGCGGGCAAACAAGGTGCGGCGGCTGAGGCAGCTCGTCTGCTGGAAATCTTTAACACGGCAAGCAAGACGAAACTGATGAGCGTTTCAGGAATCGGAGATGCAACCGCCCGACGCATCATCGATGGCCGACCGTACAATTCCGCGGACGCGGTCGCCGGAAGCTTGTCGGAGAACGTGCTGCAAAATTCGAAAAAAGAACTGCTGGAGACGGATGCAGCTTGAGCTGCAGCGTCGATCGCAGTTCAATCCCGACTGGCGGTTTCTGCTCATGCTGAATGTGGGAGCGAAACCGCCAAGGTTTTAGAACCTCGAAAAGACACGCCGGCGTCCCATCTTTACCTGGCACTCTCGCTGCTCTGCTTTTGATCAATCGAAAAAGTTTCCGATTTCCGTAACGAGATCTTGCCTCTCGCCAGCCTCAACTCAAGGGCGAGGCGCGACTAGTTCTGCTCAGGCGCGCGCGGCAAAGGCATTCTGACTGTGAGGGACTGATCTTCCGTGTTGTGCAGCTGAACTACGGTTGCGAACTCTCGCTCCGAGTCGGCCTTTCTGCCAAGGAGTTGATAAATTCGCGCAAGGCGATAATGCGCATCTGCCTGCGAGCGGTCGAGTGTGATCGCCTTCTTAAAAGCATCGATTGCACCGTCGTACTTTTTTTGCCCAGTGAGCAAGATGCCGAGATCCATGTAGGAAAAACGCAGATCTGGTTTCAACTGAATGGATTTGTTCAGCAGGGAAAGAGCACCTTCGAGGTCTCCTTGCTTCATGGAAACGTCGCCTAAGTATGCAATTGCCTGAGCGTGATTGGGATCGGCCGACAATTCGCGTTGAAACTCGCTTTTTGCCGAATCGAAACGCTGCTTCTTCCAGTACAGATAACCGAGTCCAAAATGCAGGTTTGGTTCAAGGGGAGAAACCTGCGCAGCGCGCTCGAATTCTGCGATTGCGGCGTCTGTTCGGTCGAGTCCGTCGAGCGCCTCCCCGGTAAGCATATGTGCTGCGGCGGAGTCAGGTTGGTCTTGCAGGATGCGGTGGACGGCGTCCAAGGCACATTGGTATCGCTTGATCCACAGGCAGCTTTGAGCAAGAAACTGGTTCAGCTCGGAATTTGACCGATCAGTTTTTGCCACCTTATCCAGGTACGTAGCAGCTTCGCCAAACTGTTTTGACCCATAGTAGCTAAGCCCCAATAGCGTTGTGGCCTGGGCACTCGCAGGATTCTGCACCAGCGCCGCCTTCAAGGAGGGGATTGCAGCGGCGAAATGTCCCTGCTTGAATTCTGCCAAGCCCAGGTTTAACTCAATTCCCGGTAACCTCGGATTGAGAGCCAGCGCTTGCCGGTAAGCGGATACCGCCTCGGCATAGTGCGCTTCTTTGGCGAGGTCGACGCCAAGACTGGCGAATGCTTCTGCGTCGCGCGGATTTTTTGCAACCACCCGCTTCCAAACCTGGGCAGCTTCGTCCCATTTCCCTTGCTCCTGCAGGGAAATCGCCTCCGATGGAGTCGCCGATTGCGCACGCGCCAATAGACTTAGCAAAAAAAGAGCTGGCAACGCAGCATTCCAGCGAATCATTTATGACCAAGCCTGTAGTTAGTGTTCCTTATGAACGGCTAAAGCGTATATCAATCCGTCGTCCACGCAGCCGTTGTCAAAACAAAAAAAACCCGCTCGTAAGCCTGTACGAGCGGGGATGGTGAGGTCACTAACAAGCACTTAGAAAATCAGTTTCATTCCAAGCTGGAAGGTCCTGGGATCAAACGCTGAGGTAATTTGTCCGAAAGTGCTGGAAGTCGTGCTCGTACTGATACCGCCTTCCTGCACATCACCTTTGAACTGGGTGTGATTCCACGCATTAAATGCGTCGGCACGGAACTCTAAACGGCTTCCTCGACTCTCACTAAAGAGGAAGCTCTTAGCCAGCGAGAGATTCCAGTTGTCCCGGCCAGGTCCGCGCAGCGCATCGTGGGGTAGATTGCCCCAAGTTCCCTGCGCAGGGGCCGTGAACGCAGAAGTATTGAACCATTGTGCGACCGTATGCGGATAAGAAATGCTTCCGGTCAGGTCCGGCCGATTAGCGCAGTTCGGCACAACGCTGCAGACGTTGGTTCCACCCTGAGTGATGTTTAGGGGAGCGCCCGATTCCATCGTCACGATTCCCGAAAAGGTCCAACCGCCTACTGTGCTCTTGAGCAGCCGATTGTCGCTGTTCTTCAAGAATGGAATCTCATAGACAAAGTTCACGAAGGCAACGTTGGTACGATCGAAGATCGACGGTCCTTGGTCGTACTTCCATCCAAGGTACGGGTTGGAAACATTGTCCAAATCGAATCCATTCCCACCGCCGGTGCTCGGATCAATGGCGCGAGAGAGCGTGTAGCCGACTTGCACCGTCAGGTCATTCCTGATCCTTCCATGCACATCCGTCTGCAATGAGTTGTAATGTCCACTGGCTTCGTCATTGGCCAGGCGAATGGAATGGAATCCGAGGAAGGGCAGCAACTGGTTGTACCCGGTGGAATTGTTGACCAATCCCGGCAAGAGGCTCGCATTCGGCAGTTCGATTTCACGGAAGTCGCTTTGATGGCGGCTCTGGGACCCGACATACGCGACTGAAATCACCGACTGCCTTCCCAGCGATTGCTGAACGCCAAAGGAGTATTGATAAACCACTGGCAGCTTGTAGTTTCCGTTCGCCTGCCCGGTGATGCTTGGAACAATGATGGGCAGCGGCGGGGTAACTATGGTGTTGCCGGTTTGAATGTTGGTCTTGGGATTAGAGAGCAACACATTGTTCAACGAGGCGCTGGCACTGAACGGGACATCGGTCGCGGCGTCGTACATGTCGTTCCCCTGAATCCGCTCATACATCGTGCCAAAGCCGCCTCGCAGTACCGTGTCGCCGCGACCAGTAAGGTCATAGGCAAAGCCAATCCGCGGGCCAAAGTTGAGCCATTTGTCTTCAACCATGCCACGAGGAATGCCCGGCTGGCCGGAAATACCGATGCCGTTCAAATAAAACTGATATCCCTGCAGGATCGGGTTGGGGCTCGTTCCCAAAGCGGGACTGCTGGTGCTGATCGTTCCGTCCGCATTGAAGATCGGCGCCTTCGTTGGATCGTACAGATTGGGATAAAAGTTCGACATACGGTTGTTTGCTTCGTATGTGTGAGGCACGCCGTCCCAGCGCAATCCGAGATTTAACGTAAGGCGATTATTCAGTCGCCAGTTGTCTTGAAAGTAAGCGGCCCAGGAAACGTTGTTCCAATGGCCGTTGTCCTTAACGGCGTCTTCCGAGTATGACTGCGCATAACCCAGCAGGAAGTCGGCAAAATCATTCCCGGTATAGAACCCATTGAAGCCGAAGGAGCCTTGGGTGCTCGCGAAAACGTCCTGAATCTTTTTGTACAAGGCCCAACTCGCTCCAAACTTGAGTTGATGCTTGCCGCTGACCCAGGAAATATCGTCGCGAATTTGGTAGTCGTCGGCCTTGTTGACCCATGGCGTCCAGTTCGCTGTGTAATTCGCTCCTGTGGAGCCATTGAGGTTGATCGACGGAATGCGGGTACTGGCATTGGGTCCAGTGAATACGCGATTGAACGTAAACCCGGAAGGAGCCGTAACCAGACCGTTGGGAATGATGTTGATACGGTTTCCGTTGTAGTTGAATGCGACCTCGTTCAACAGCGTAGGACTTATGCTGTGCGTCGCATGCACGACGCCGCTATACGATGGATTTCCGAAGGTGTCGCCAATCGTTGGAACGTTGTCTCCGCTCCATTGCGTCGTGCCGAAGCCCTGGGAAATCTGCTCCGCGACAAAGTGCCCGAAGATCGAAAACTTGTCATTGAATATGTGATCGACTCGAGCGACTTCTTCGCGAACATTCGTAGGGGTGTTCGCGCCTCCCTGAAACTGTGCCCCGTTGGTGGGAGCGGGAAAGATGCCTGCCTTTAACAGCGCCTGAGCGTTGGCATTCAGCAATCCTGCTGGGAGGGCGTTGTTGTTGAATGGAACTTCCAGGTTGTTATTAGGCGTTCCACCCGTGCAGCCGCTGAGCGCCTGACCAGCATTCGCGAACTGCTGCTGCAGGCTCGCGGACAACTGGCACGCGAAAGGTGCGTGGAACTTAGCCAAGGTGAGATTTGCGGCGGAAAAGTTTCCGCCATAGGTGCTGGTTAACGGCACGGTTTGATTCAGCACTCCACCCTGGATCAGGCTGCGCCACTCCATGTTGTAAAAGAAAAACGTCTTCTCTCGGCCAGGGTTGTATAACTTCCCGAACGTCACCGGTCCGCCGAGATTGAACCCGTAAGTGTTGAATCGCAATTTGGCGACTTTAGCCGGAGCGGGGTTGAAGTAATTGCGCGCATCGAGCGCGTCATTGCGGTCGAATTCCCAGGCTTCGGCGTGAAACTTTTTTGTTCCCGACTTCAGGACCGTGGACAGCGTCGCCGCGGACGAGAGTCCATATTCCGCGCTGTAATTCGAGGTCAGCGCGCGGAATTCCGAGATCGCCTCCAGCGATGGCATCACGCTGAAGGTGCCGGCCCCTCCGCGATCAAGATCTTCACCGCCATCGAGCAGATAGATATTGTGTCCTGGCCGCTGGCCGTTGAAACTGACGTTGGCGTCTCCGCCCACCGGCGTCGGCGTTTGAAAATCTCCCTGCAAACTCGAAGCTCCCGGCGTCAAATTAATCAGCGTGTAGATGCTTCGACCATTCGTCGCCAATTCAGTGATCTGTTGTCCTGAGATCACATCGCTGATCTCACTGGAATCGGTTTGCACCCTCACCGCAGTGTCTTCGACAGTGACCAGTTCCTGAGTGGGCCCAACTTGCAGGTTGAAGTCCAGGCGGGTGCGGTCCCCCACAGCCAGAGCGAGACGCCTCTCAATGGGTTTGAATCCCGCAGCTTCTACCCTCACCGAATAGGTTCCGATCGTCAGCGCAGGACTTACGTATTGCCCTGCGTTATCCGTTACCACGTGGCGTATTTGGCCAGTGTCAGTCTGTGTAATGGTGATGGGCGCGTTCGGCACTGCCGCGCCGGTGGGATCGGTCACTGAACCTAAAATGGTTCCTTCTTGCGCGAAGGCTGGCGTTGCCAATGCTCCCAGAAGCAGCAGGAACAGCGCCAGGGTGAATGGGTTGAATCCTCGAACGGCAAAGCGGGGCATACTCTCGGCAAACGTGGGCGAAAGCTTCATTGCCTGCCTCCAAGCGAGATGTGATTGGACTTCCTAAAAGGCTTTAGCGCTACGACTAAAACGTTTTAGGTAAATTACGCCGGACACTCTGGCACGAAGGATTATTCGTTGTCAATCGCTTTTTTATCCGCCTTGGCGGAGATGGCGGGACATGCGGGTCGGAGGGTGACAGCCACAACCCGCAGGCAGGATTTGAAGGTTGCGGCAAATGGTGCCGGCGGCGCACTACTGCCGGGTTATCTCGAGGCGTATGAAGATCTGCGTTGGGGGTGTCGAATCTGCGGTCTGCGCGTGCATCGGGCTGTTGATTCGCGCACTACGAGCTCCGGTTCCACAGTCAAATTCGCCGCTTCGACTGAGGGATCCTCGATTCTCTTCAGCAGGGTGCTCGCTGCCAACTCCCCCATATGCAGGAGGGGCTGGCGAATCGTGGTTAAACGGGGAATATTGAACTCAGCCTGCTCGATATCATCAAATCCAACCACGGAAATATCCTCAGGGACGCCGAGTCCGGCATCGCGGAAGGCGCGGATAGCGCCGATCGCTGAGCCGTCATTGAAGGCTACCAATGCGGTGAAGTCGCGAGAGGAACCAATCAGCTCGCGGGCAGCGTGATATCCCAAATCTGACATCGTGCTGTTGTTGCACTCCGGGTAATGTCCAAGCTCGCGGGTAAGCTTCGCGTCGATGGCAACGCCGAGTTCCGCGGCCGCCTCCTTGAGGCAGCGCCAGCGGTCTTCCGAGTCACCGTTTCCCTTTGGGCCTCGTAGGAAGGCGATTCTCTCGTGTCCCAACTTGGTGACGTGCTTTAGCGCAAGCTTCGCTGCACGCGAGTTGTCAATCACGATGCTGCTGACGCCGTCGGCTTCTGTAATGTCGGAAATCGCGATCACGGGAACTGGAAGCGATCGGCGAAGGGGCGTGTTGATAAAAATCATGCCTTCTACGCCGCGATCCAGAAGAGTGTCGGGCGATTTATCGATGAGTGCAGGCGCTCCACGGTGACTGACGACGAAGTAAAAATATCCCTGTTTGGCAAGACATTTCTCGATTCCGCTAATCAGAGAAGAAGAAAATTCGTCACCGATATCAGGCACTAATACCGCCACGCAATAAGTTCGTTTGCCGTGGAGATAGCGGGCGAAGAGATTGGGACGATAGTTGAACTGCTCGGCAGCTTCCCAGATTCTGCGCTTGGTGCTTTCAGCAATCGTTCTCGCCAGTGGTGAATCGCTTATGACAACCGAAATCGTGGTCGGGGAAAGACCGAGGTGCTTGGCTAGAAATTTGAGGGTTACTTTTTGCCCGTTCCCATTCTGGCTTGCATCAAGATGGCGTTTAGACATCCATTACCTACGCGATTGAGCGCACCGTTCGAGCCCTCCTGTCATAAGACTGACATGACAATTATTGGATTGCGAATGGCGGATTTTGTATTCAGTTGCTGAATCAAGAGTATCAGACACGTTTTTTGCAGCGTCGTCTGGCATCGCGAAAGAAAAGCAGACTCAACGTTGAACGTGCTCCAGATCAGGACTCGAAGTGGAACGCGTCATTTAGTCCTCGGCGTTGTTGCAAGCATGAATTCGTGAACGTGTCCCTCAGGCTACAATTCTCTCCCGCGCTACCGACGCACGAAAATGGAATCCCCAATTCGGCCTGAAAGTCACTCCCGGATGAGACTCGTGAACTTTACTTTGTCTGGATTTCATCGCCGCATGTTTTTGCCGTTGCGTCCCGTGGTCTGCTTCGGCATTTTAGCGGTGACAATGCAGGTTGTGAGCGCTGCCGGCCAGAACCAAACTCAGCCGGACACTTCTCGGCGCGTGAATGCCCTGCAGGCGCCCTCGCTCTATCAATCGTTGAGCGCGTACTTTCCCATCGGAGCTGCCGTGCGGCCCCGGGATGTTGAAGGCGAGCATGGCGAGATATTGAAACGCCATTTCAACAGCATCGTCGCCGAGAACGACATGAAGTGGGCGCGAATCCATCCTGCGGAAGACGCATTCGACTTTCGCCGCGCCGATGAGTTGGTAGCCTTTGCCCGGGCCAATCACCTGCTTTTGCGCGGACACAATTTGGTTTGGCATCAGCAGGTACCTGGATGGGTCTTTCTCGATCGAGACGGCAATGAGATGCAGCCCACGTCGGCCAACAAGCAATTGCTTCTCGCGCGACTGGAGAAGCACATTCGCGCCGTGGTCGGCCGCTACCGTGATGACGTTTACGCATGGGACGTGGTCAACGAAGTCATCGACACGGCTTCACCCAATGGATTCCGCCGCAGTCCCTGGTACCTCATCGCCGGCACGGACTACATCGACACTGCCTTTCGCACCGCGCGTGAAGTGGCGCCTAAAGCCAAACTCTTCGTCAATGACTATGACTCAACCGATCCTGTAAAGCGTGAGTACCTGCTGAATCTGATTCGCGATCTGAAACGCCGGAATGTGCCAGTGGATGGGATCGGTCATCAAATGCACACAAATGTGGATTGTCCCGCGGTCGCCGACTTCATCGAGACAGTCAATCTATTCTCCGCGCTTGGCGTCGAGAATCAAGTCACGGAACTTGACATGAGCATCTATCACAACGCCACAGATTCGTATGCCACCCCTCACCCCGAGGCTTTGGCGCGGCAGGCGGCTCGCTACCGCGATTTCTTTCAGGCGTTTCGCGGGTTAAAGGGGAAGCTGACTGCAGTAACGTTCTGGGGCATCGCGGACGACCATACCTGGCTCAAGAGGTACCCGATCGAGCGCGATGATGAGCCGCTGCTGTTCGACGAATCGCTAAACACTAAGCCGGCATTTTGGGCGATTGTTGGCGCCGATCCTGGGAACCATCCTACCCCTTGAATTCTTCCGTGTTGATAGATGGAAACACATGAGGTTCAACGAGGTTATCGACGCACGAGTCCCTTCCGAGTAGGTCCGAAGATTCTTTTACGCTAAGGTCCACCGATCATTTCGATCTCAGCTGCGATTCCCTCTTTCAGTGTTACAGCCACTTTCGATGAATGATCATCAAATCACACTGGCGTCTAAAGAGACGCAGTTGCAGGGGGACAGCGTCGCCGGCTCTTGTGCCAGCCTCCGCGTGACATTAAGAGGAAGGCTGTGACACTCGAGCGCACAGGCGCCGCCGCGCGAAATCTCGTAGACGTTCTCGACCGGATACTTGATAAAGGTATTGTTGTGGATGCTTGGATCCGCGTTTCGCTCGCCGGCATTGAAGTACTCACGATTGAAGCTCGCATGGTGGTCGCGTCCATAACCACTTACCGCGACCAAGCAAATGCTTTCGCCGTTCTGCCCGCCTGAGCTGGATCCGGACTTCCAGTCCTTAAGGTACAGAATTCTCATTGAACTCGGTGCTCTCCTGGCATGCCTCTGCTTGTTCCTGACGCGCTCGTGCGCGTCCAACCAGCTGCACTGATGATTAGCACCTTTTCAGCAAACCTCGCCATTGCTATTCATTTCGCTGGATTGGGCAGGAGGAATGGCGAACAGCACGGTTTGCCTGCGGGCTGGAACTCCATCAATTCCACTCGAATTCCGTCAGGGTCATACAGGTTGAACTGCCACTTCCCATCGCGTCCAATCTGCGCCTGGGAATGCCGGCCGGTGAGTCTGTCTTCCTGATACAACAGCGTGACCGACTTCTCCATGTTCTCGACGCCAAGAGAAAAGTGATCCAACACACCCAGCGCCTCCTGCGACATTGACGCCGGGATCCCGGTTTTCTCCGGTCCGTGTACCAGCATGTATTCGAGC
>JAFAUE010000173.1 GCA_019243475.1 Acidobacteriota bacterium
GCCGGCTTCGCAGCGATCATTTTCGGCCACTCCCATCAGCCGCTCATCGAGTGGAAGAAAGACGTCCTACTCTTCAATCCCGGCAGCGCAGGCCCAAGGCGCTTCAGGTTACCGGTGACAGTGGGGAAGTTGGAGGTGAAGGAGGGAAAACTGCATCCCGAGATCGTTGAGTTGCAGATGAAGTGAAGCAGAACGAGGTCCAGAAATGCAGAGGCGCGGCAGGCCGCGTCTCTGCAAGATAGCTAGTTGACGCGAATCCCACCGGAGCCGGTGACGATGTCCAGCATCGTGCCTCCGCCGTTGACGGTGCCTTCAATGTGGTTGCGTTTGAGGGCTCCCTGCATGGTCACGGGATGATTCACGCGTACTTCGCCAGAACTGCTATGTGCCCTGATATTGAATTTGGCGTCGGAGGGAAGTTTGACTTCTACTTCACCAGAGCCGGTGTGAATGCGCCAGTCGGAGTCCATTTTGCCCTGAACTTCGACATCGCCGCTCCCAGCGTCCGCTTCCACTCCGCCGGACAGGTTCTGCAAGCGGATGTTACCCGAGCCAGTATGCACGCGCACGGAGCCCGCTGCTGTCTGCTCGAACGTGATGTCTCCGGAGCCGGCACGAGCCTCGAATCCCCCCGCAATGCCAGTGGCGCGAATGTTTCCACTGCCGGTTTCCGTGTAAGTATGGCCGCGAACGTCGCTGATGGTCAGATCGCCCGAGCCGGCATTGGCTCGGACCTCGGAGCCGATGCCGCTGATCGTGAGATTTCCCGATCCGGAACTCGATCGGACCGGTCCATTGATGTCGCTGATTCGTTCGTCGCCTGATCCAGTGCGCGATTCGAGAGAAGTGTCTTTGGGAGCACTCACATCATAGGTGATAGAGACGTTGCGCAATGCCTCGTCGGGAATATGGCCAATGTGAATGCTATTTCCGCTCTGCTCGATCGGCGGGTTTTGTTCGAGACGTTTCACTCGCTCGTCCGCCGAGAGGCCGCCGCCGCTAAACCATGAGTCACTGGCCTTGATGTGCGCATGAACTATTACCGAGCCAGAGTCGCCGGGATGAACGGTGATATTACCGGAGCCGCTCTCGATTTGGAGATCGACGTGACCACTGACCTTGAGGGTACGGTCAAAGCTGCCTTCGGCAGACGCCAGTGCGCTCACGCTCCCGGCGATCACGAACGTCAGCAGACAAATCTGTAGCTTTCTGTTCATAGTCTCTACCTCAACTCTCGCAATTGGACTGGAGGAAACTCACTTAGTGAGCGACTAGGTGTCCTAGGCTATTGAAGAATAACCTTGTCGTCTTTCTTCAGTCCGCTCGTGATCTCAGTCTTGGCGCCGTTGGATATGCCGACGACGACGGCGACTTTCCGTTTGCCGTCTTTACCCTTCAAATCCGGGACCTCGACAGAAGCCTTCTTGTCCTTGTCGTAGATCAGTGCATTCTCCGGAATCATCAGCACGTTGGGATGAGTTTCAAGGATGATCTCTGCGTTCGCCGTCATCAACGCGCGGAGTTCGCCGCCGGAATTGTCGATCGACACTCGAACCTGGAACGTGGTCACGTTGTCTTTTTCGACGCCCATCGGAGCAATCTTCGTGACCTTGCCTTCAAAGGACTTGTCTTTGAACGATTCGACCTTAATCCGAGCGGGCTGCCCGAGATACACCTTGCCGATATCGCTCTCGTCCACTTTACCGTCGACATAAACGTGCTTCATGTCGCCCAAAGTCATCACCAGCGTGGCCGAAGATCCCAATACCAGAATGGAACTCACTGCATCGCCCACTTCAACGTCGCGGGAGAGCACCTCGCCATCAATCGGTGAAACGACGGTCGCGTAATTGAGCTGCTCCTGGGAGCGCGACAGCGCGGCTTTGTACTGTGTTACCTGCGCCTGGGCCTGCTTTACTTTTGCCAGATTTACCGTGAGCTGCGCGCGGGCAAGATCGCGCTTGTTGACCGCCAGCTCGTAGTTGCGCTGCGAGTCGTCAAGCGATGATGCCGAAACTACGCCTTGCGACGCCATAGTCTTGGCACGCTCGTATTGTCGCTGCAGTGTGGGAACATCCACGCCTTCGGCGTCCACCTTCGAGCGTTCGACGTCAGCCTCGGCCGCGCGGAGGTTTGCTTCCGCGGCGGCCAGCTGCGCCTCATCGCCGCGAACCTGCGCTTCAAGTTCTTCCTTATCAAGTTCAGCCAACACCTGGCCTTGTTTTACATGGTCGCCGGCATCGACCAGCAGACGCTTTACGATTCCGCTCGCTTTGGACTTCACTTCCACTTTGGTGATGGGTTCTATCTGGCCGGTCGCGACCACGCTCTTAGCCAGATCGCCCTGCTCGACGCTTGCAATTTTGGTCGGATCTATTTTGGTATTGCTGCTTGTGGCCTTGGTGACCACCGTCGCTACTACCAGCAGCACGACGACGATGCTGCCGATCCACCAAATGCGCCGTTTCTTTTTCTTAGAATTGCCGTTTGCCACGTCTCACTCCAACATTGCTACGGCCTCATACGCGACAGCCGTTGCGACAGTTCCACTCTCTAATCGGAAACATTCAGATTGCCTGCCGGGACATAGACAGGCAATGCACCTTAGACCTAAGAAAGCGTTCAAAGTAAGCACTTAGGCATAAAATAAGGAAAGATCCTCCTTATTGCAGACTCAGAACGGAACGCCACACTTTGCCTTCCAAGCTGGTGATCGACCGCGATGCCGCCATCGTGTATTCGACTCTATGGGGCGAAATCACTACTCCGGAGCTGCGCAGCCATGCGACGGCGATCCGAGAACACCCGGATTTTGACCCGACTTTCAGCGAACTCATAGATTTCTCAGCAATAACGGCGCTTCAAGTCTCGTCGGCTGACGTGCAGTCCCTTGCCATGCAAGAAAGCCCCTTCCACCCTTCCGCCCGAAGAGTACTGGTCGCTCCAGAGGATTTGACCTACGGCATGGCAAGAATGTTCCAGTCGTTCGGCGGCGAGAGTCGGCCTAACCTCGTTATCGTGCGGACTTTGGCCGAAGGTCGGCGACGCCTTGGTCTGAAAGACACTTAGCTCCCTGCGGAAGTTCCCAACCTGGCCGATGCTAGACTAACCACGAATGGCGACCCTGGTGCTCCTCCGCATACTGGTGGTCGTGCTGCTGGTGGCTCTGAATGCCTTTTTCGTGGCCGCCGAGTTCGCCATCGTCAGCGTTCGCGACACGCGGGTTCAGCAGTTAATCGATGCGCGCCGCACCGGTGCGCGAACTGTCCAACGCCTTCAGCAACGACTCGATGACTTTCTCCCCGCCGTCCAGTTTGGCGTAACCCTCGCCAGCCTGGCGTTAGGTTGGATCGGCGAGCCGGTGATCGCGCAACTGCTCCTGCGTCCCCTTGCCGGGCTTCCCCGCGCCCCTTTGTACGCCCATAGCGCGGCAGTGGTGATTGCCTTCATCTGCATTACCTACTTCCACGTGATCATGGGAGAGCTAGTGCCGAAGTCCTTGGCCCTGCAGCGGGTTGAGCAAGTCGCGTTGTCGGTGGCTGGGCCGATGGACGTATTCATCACGATCTCGCGTCCGCTGCTGCATCTGATGACCAACTCTGCCAATGCGGTGCTCAAGCTCTTTGGCTCCCGGTTGATGCGCGAAGGAGGCATGCACTCTCCGGAGGAATTAAAGCTGATTCTCACCTCGAGTCGCCGCCTCGGACTTCTTCCACCGGTTCAGGAAGAAATCATGCACCATGCGCTCGAGATGGAGAACACCACGGTGCGAGAGATTCTTGTGCCGCGGCAAAATATCTTCTCGCTGCCTGCCGACATGACGCTTGAAGACGCGATGGCCCGTGTGGTGGAAGATCAGCATTCGCGGATTCCCATCTACGATCCCAAATTGGGAAGAGAGCACATCGTCGGCGTTCTGTACGCAAAAGACCTCTCGCGATTCATGTACCTTCGATCCTCAGTGCGTACGCGAACCATTTCGCCAGATCTGATGTTGCGCGTCCGGCACATTATGCGCGACGTCCTGGTGGTGCCCGAGACCAAGCCGCTGCTGGACCTGCTCGCCGAATTTCGTCACCGCAAGCGGCACCTTGCCATTGTTGTGGACGAGTACGGTTCGACGGTCGGCCTGGTGACGGTAGAAGACGTGCTGGAACAGATTGTCGGCGAAATTGAAGATGAGTTCGACATTGCAGTGCAGCCGCGGTTGCTTGAAACCGGAGCCTTGGTGCTGGAAGGAGGAGCAAACGTCCGCGATCTGGATTCGCACCTGCAGATCCGCCTGCCGCGCGATGAGGGCTTCGAAACTCTAGGCGGATTCATCATGTGGCGGCTCGGACGGCTGCCGAAGATTGGCGATGCGGTGCAGTACGAAGGACGCCGTTATAGCGTATTGGAAATGCAAGACCGGCGCGTGCTCCAGGTGAAGGTCGAGCAACTTGGTCCCGCGCAGCCGGAAGTGGAGGAGCAGCCTTCACTGTTCCAGTGAATCTCGCACTATGCTCCGGCTTTTAGGTTCGCGGCTTCTCTACACGCTGCCGGTTCTCTGGCTCGTGGTCTCCGTTGTCTTCCTTCTAATCCACCTCGTTCCTGGCGATCCGATTCAAGCAATGCT
>JAFAUE010000176.1 GCA_019243475.1 Acidobacteriota bacterium
GGCGCCGGACACGTTCAATCTTGCGCCCGGCGGTGAAGTCCGCAATGTGAGCGGACTTTGGGTAAGCGGCGATTACTTCAGCGTGCTTGGCGTTCGTCCCATTTTGGGAAGAGTACTGAACGACTCCGACGACCACCGAGGCTGCGGGGTTCCCGGCGCAGTGATCAGCCATTCTTTCTGGCAGCGCGAGTTCCACGGCGATCCATCGACTATCGGCCGCATTCTGAGCGTGAATGGCAAGCCGGTGCAGATCGTCGGCGTGACGGCCGCGGGATTCTATGGGCTGGTCATAGGCTCCAGCTTCGATGTCGCCATGCCGATATGCGGGGTGAAGGCGATCGATGGCGAGAACGGCCCGCTCGATCGCGACTTCATCTGGTGGCTTACCGCAATGGGACGGCTGAAGCACGGAGTCTCCGAAGCGCAAGCGCTGGCGCAGCTGAATGCCATGGCGCCTTCCATGTTCCACGACACGCTTCCCGTGTCGTTCAAAGGGGAACGGGCAGAACAGTATCTGAAGTTCCAATGGAAGCTGCTGCCGGCGGGCAGCGGTGTCTCTAATTTGCGGCAAGAGTATGAGTCGCCGCTCTGGCTGCTGCTCGGCATAGCCGGACTTGTGCTGCTGATTGCATGCGCAAATCTCGCCAACCTGATGCTGGCTCGCGCCACCACGCGGGAGAGGGAAATTGCAGTGCGGCTTGCCGTGGGAGCATCGCGCGGGCGCATCATTCGACAACTTCTGGCGGAAAGCGCCGTCCTAGCTGCGCTGGGCGCTGTATTGGGATTCATTGTCGCGCAGTGGCTCAGTCGATTCTTGATGTCTTTTTTCGCCACCGAAGGTGACAATTCGCTATTTATCGACCTCAAGCCGGATTGGCAACTGCTGGCTTTTACTGCGGGCGTCGCTACGCTGACGATCGTGCTCTTCGGTTTGGCTCCGGCTCTGCGCGCAACACGCGTCTCACCGCAGGCGGCGATGAAGGCAGGTGGCCGCGGCCTGACCTCCGGACAAGAGCGTTTTGGCGTGAGACGCGCGCTGGTCGCTGCGCAGGTGGCTATGTCGCTGGTACTACTCTTCGGCGCCCTGCTGTTTACGCGCACGCTGCGCAATGTGATGTCGGTGCAAGCCGGTTTCCGCGAGAACGAGGTGCTGGTTGCAGACCTGGATTTTTCCGACCAGAAGTTGCCGCAGGCCAATCGGCTCGAGTACAAACGCCAAATCCTCGAGCGCGTCCGCGGCCTTCCCCAGGTGGAAAGCGCTGCGGAAGCATTCATCGTGCCCCTCGGCGGCAATGGCATCAATGACGAAGTTTGGATAAGCGGCGTTGACAAGCAGAAACGGAAGACGAGCTGGTTCAACTACATCAGCCGAGATTATTTCCGAACGCTGGGAACGTCGCTGCTCGCAGGCAGAGACTTCAACGACAGCGACACCGCAACCTCGATGCGCGTTGCCATCGTGAACCAGGAATTTGCCCGCAAGCTGACAGGCGGAAACAATCCGGCAGGAATGACGTTCCGGCGCGAGGCGACATCACTTGAACCAGAACGGGAATTTCAGATTGTAGGATTGGTTGCCGATACAAAATATATTGGGCTGCGTGACGAGCCTACGCCAATCATCTACCTGCCTTTTTCTCAAGCGCCGAGCCAGGGGAGCGATGTCAATATGGTCATCCATTCAACCGGTTCGTTCAGCGATTTGACCGCGAACATCCGCAGCCTGGCGGCGAACGCCGATCCGCGCATGACAATCTTTTTCCAGAACTTTCATACCATGGTTCGCGATTCCCTGCTGCAGGAGCGGCTCATGGCTACGCTCTCCGGCTTCTTCGGCGCGCTGGCCGCGCTGCTCGCGACCGTTGGTCTATATGGCGTGATCTCGTACATGGTGGTGCGTCGCACAAATGAAATCGGTATTCGTATGGCACTGGGGGCAGACCGCGCGGGAATTGTGGCCATGATTCTGCGCGAAGCCGGTTGGCTGCTGGCGCTGGGAGTCGCCGGCGGCGCGGTGCTGTCCTTGGCAGGCGCGCGCACGGCAAAGTCGCTGCTCTATGGACTTAAATCCTGGGATCCGCTGACGCTGCTCGCGTCTATCGCACTGCTGGCAATTGTCGCCATCATCGCAAGTTCCGTGCCGGCGCAGCGTGCCGCGAAGCTCGACCCAATGGTTGCGTTACGTGAAGAATGATCCGGGTGCGTAGATAATCCCGAGCGCCACGATCCTGTCTTTTTGCTGAGTGCTGAATGCTGACTGCTGAAAGCTTCTTCAGCGTGAATAATTCCCCAACGACACTGGCTGATCGAGCCGGATCTTCAGTCCGGTGTTCTGTGGAAGTTCAACATCCTTCCCTTTCGTTGCCAGGATGTAGCCGCCGCCCGCAATCGCGCCGATCGCCAGCCCCTTGAACGGGCCGCCCAGAATCAAACCGGCGATCGTTCCAAGGCCCGCGCCCACGGCGGCTCCTTTCGCAGCGGTTGACGTCTTGGTTTGCGACTGCACTTCGCCTTCGGAGTTGACTGACCCGTTGCCGCCGGAATCATTCACCGAAATCAACGTTGCCGAAATGGGAAGGTTCGCTCCATTCGGCAGGCTGACGGTCTCGAACCGCATGTTGAGTTTGCCCCGTCCGCGGACGGTTGGAAGGTTCTTGCCCTCTTCCGATTCGGTCACCTGTCCGTTCACCTTTGCGCCGGTGGGAATCACGATCTGATCGTTGAGATCGCGCACCGGCTGCGAGATGGTCGCGGTGAATCGATCGCCGGGCTGAGAGTTTCGCGTGGAGAGCTCGTTATCCAGACTGAGAAAAATCTCGGTGCCCGAGGGCAGCTCGTTGGTGTGTCCAGCCGCGTGTTCGCGATGGCTAAGCTGCGGCCCACGCGCGTTCGACGCTCCAGAAAACGGCGCTGGAGGCTGATCGTAGAGCGGCTGTCCACCTGCGCTCACAGTGGTGAAGCTGGCAACGGGCTGCTGAGAGGAAGGCTCGTCGAACTCGAAGTAGTAGCGCGTGTTCGGCCGGAGATTAGAAAGATGGATGCGATGTTCGGTTGCGTCTTTGAAATCGCCGCCGGTGTAAAGCAAGTTTGAGCTATCCGGACCATAGTAAAGCGTGTTGCTGGCCGGCACGTTCGTCGTCCAGGCGATGACGGCCGTGCTGTCATCCAGGTATTGGATTGCGGGTCCGCGCGTGACAGTGATGTGGCCGAAGTTTGCTGTCGCGGCCGTCTGGCCCGTAGCTTGATTGGCGACGGGCTGGATCGAGCCCTTGAATGGTGGCTGATTGCGAACCGGATTCGCTCCTAAAGCAGTGGTTTGAAAACCGTTCACGCTGTCAGCAGAAGTTGTCGCGTTGCCGGCGCCGGTATCGATGCGGAAATAGTAAGTCGTGCTTGCCTGCAGATTGCGCAGATCGACCTGATGCCGCAGGCTCAGCGCCTTTCCGTCTTCCGATATCTGGTTCAAGTTACCGGCGTCTTTGCCATAAAACACTCGGCTGGCAAACGGCTGATCGGTCGACCAGGTGATGACCGCGAATTCGTCGTCGGCGTACTGAATCATCGGACCTTGCGTGAGGATGACGGTCGTGGGCGCCGATGGCGCGGCATCGGACTGATCTTGAGGGAAGGCCGCGCCGACCGACAACAGCAAGAACGCAAATAAAGCGGTGCGCTTCAGGAATACGAAACTCATAGACAGATTTCCTCCGGGGGAAAGCGGCACACCTATATTTTGACGCACTGGAGCGCCGCCTGTAATCCTAAGGCACCAGAGTAGGCACTCAGGCAAAGAGTTTCAATCGCCGCTTTGACAAGATGTGCGTCTGTAAAATCCATGTTTCATGCCGAGAAACTCAATAACCACGCCGTCGAAAAAAAAATCTGCCAAATACAATCCCATCGCGCCGGCGCGCGTCAACGACATCCTGACGCGCCTCAAAGAAATGTATCCGAAAGCCACATGCGCGCTGCATCATTCGAACGCCTGGGAGTTGCTGGTTGCGACGATCCTTTCGGCTCAGTGCACGGATGTGCGCGTGAACATGGTGACGCCGATTCTGTTCAAGAAATATCCGACGCCGAGGGATTTCGCGGCCTTGAAGCCCGAGGCACTCGAGCCTGACATCCGCTCCACCGGATTCTTTCGCAATAAGTCAAAATCGATCGTCGGCGCGGCGCAGAAGATCGTGAATGAGTTCGGCGGAAAAGTTCCCGACGAGCTCGCGAAGCTGATCACCGTCCCCGGCGCGGCGCGCAAAACTGCAAACGTGGTGCTCGGCACGTGGTTCGGAAAGGCCGAAGGAGTGGTGGTTGATACTCACGTACATCGAATCTCACGCCGGCTGGAGCTGACGACGAACAACGACGCTCCCAAAATCGAACAGGATCTGATGAAGGTGATTCCGAGCGATGAGTGGATCGACTTCTCTCATCGCGTGATCTGGCATGGCCGCGCGCTGTGTGTGGCGCGCAAACCTAAGTGCGTCGATTGCAAGCTGGAAACGATCTGCCATGCTGCAGATAAAACCTGGTCAACTGTCGAGGTACATAAGAATGCGAAGCCGTGAAGAGCGGTACTAGGGCGAGAAGCCGCTCGCAGAGCAGGAACTAATTCTCGCGCAATCTACCTGCAGCGTACTTGTGTAAGAGACTAGAAATCAGCGTCTGATACGGCAGGCCTTCTTCCACTGCGCGCTTCTGGATGGCTTCCAGGTCCTTGCTAGAGATGCGGATGTTCAGTCGGCGGTCCTTTCGAAACGTGGCCTTAGCATAGGAGACAAAGCGAGCCTTTTCCGACGATAAGCGGCGCGTCGAGCGCCACTCGCCTCGCTCAACCGATTCAAGTGTTTCTTTTTCGCTCTTGTCAAGCTTCATCGTCTTGCTCCTCGGGTTGCAGATACCGTTTCGTCGCTTTGCGGCTTGGGATGATCGTTTTCAGAAAAACAGAAGATTCATCCGAAACAAATGGAACCAAATAAGCATAGCCATTTCGCTCAATGACGAATATTCGCTGCCCGGAATAACGATCCCGATTCGGGTGGTCGAGGATGTCTAGTACTCGGCCTATGCCGATCAAGAACACTATTTCTTCAAATCCAATGCCGCGATCCGCCTTTAGCTTCTCGTTCTTACGCTCATCCCAGGCAAAATATTTCATGCCTGACTCCATTGTGTGCTAAATAGGCATGCAATGGCAACATCAGATTTATCTTCGCTATAAAATTCTCAGGTGACCTTTCCTTTTAGCCTGCACCGCTGGCCAGCATTTCGAGCCACGCTGCTTCTTCTGCTTGCCGGCTCCAGTCTGGCGCAGTCGCCCACTCAGCCAATCACCGACGCCAAACAGATCACCAGCAAAATCCTGAAACGGGAAGTGCAGCCGCTCTCTATCGAGAAGCTGTATATGTCCCACATTGTCGGGGATTCCGACTGGTCTCCTGATGGCAAGCAGGTGGTGTTCGTCACGAACATCTCCGGACGCAACAATCTGTGGCTGGTTCCCGCAGAGGGTGGATGGCCGTCTCAGCTTACCGTCTCCGATCAGCGGCATGCAGCTCCCGTCTGGTCGCCTGACGGCAAGTGGATCGCTTTCAATCAGGACAAGGATGGCGATGAGCAGTGGGACTTGCTGCTGGCCTCTCCGCAAACTGGGGAGGTTACGAATTTGACGAATACGCCTGACATCGACGAGGAGGGGCAGGCATGGTCGCCTAACTCGCGCTATCTCGCGTTCATGGCGAAGCCGCGGAGCTCGTCCACGTACGAAATTGAAATCATGGACGTGCTCACGAAACGCTCCCGCGCGCTTACGAAAGAGACGGCAAAAGATCAAGGAAACTTTGGTCCGCTCTGGTCGCGCGACGGCAAGTGGATCGCCTACACGCGAGAGCAGGCGGATGCGCGCGACTCGAACGTGTTTGTAGCCGAGGTAGCCACAGGAAACTCTGTGCTGCTTACGCCGCACAGGGGTGAGCTTCTCTATTCCGCAACGGCGTTTTCTCCCGATGGCAGATATTTGCTGATTACTTCGAATGCAAATGGGTACGACAATGCCGGCTTGCTGGAGATCGCGACCAAGAAAATCGACTGGCTCACGGACGATAAGTGGAGCGTGCAGTCGGGGTCATTTTCGCCGGACGGACAGCGGTTGACGTTGGTACTGAACATTGATGGCAATGCCCAGATCGTCGCGTACGACATCGAAAGCAGACAAAAAACGACACTCTCCTTGCCTGCCGGCCTTAACCTTCCGGCAGGCGGAGTAACAGCTTTCTCTCCCGACAACCGGCGGCTGCTCTATTCCCATAATGGGCCGACGGCTCCCAATGACCTCTGGACCTACGACTTCGCAGGGCAGCAATCGCGCCAACTCACGCATTCGCTGCTGGCCGGAATCAGCTCTGACGATATGGTCGAGCCGTTTCTGGTGCATTATCCGAGCCGCGACGGCAAGTGGCAGATTTCTGCGTTCGTCTATGTGCCGCACAATGCGCCGCGCGACCGCACTCATCCCGCGATCGTGTATGTGCATGGCGGGCCGCAGTCTCAGACTGTGAACAGCTTCAATCGCGTGATTCAGTACCTGGCCAACCAGGGTTATCTGGTGATTGCGCCCAATTATCGCGGTTCAACCGGCTACAGCCGGGAGTTCATGGACGCCAATCGCTATGACATGGGCGGCGGCGACCTCGACGACGTGCTTGCCGCAGCCGACTGGATTCAGCAAACCGGCTACGTCGATCCAAAAAAACTGGTGATCATGGGCGGCAGCTATGGCGGCTACATGACCATGATGGGCATTACCAAAGCTCCGCAAATCTGGGCAGCCGGGGTGGCGATCGTCCCATTTGTGAACTGGTCGACCGAGGTGCAGAACGAAGATCCGCTGCTGCGCGAGTACGACCTCGCCACTATGGGCGATCCGGTGAAGAACCAAGCCTTATGGCAGGAGCGCAGTCCCATCAACTTTGTCGAACGAATCAAGGCGCCGGTGCTGCTCCTGGCCGGCGGCAACGATCCACGCTGTCCAAAGTCGGAAGCGCAGCAGGTCGCCGATGCCGTGAAAAAGCGCGGAGGAATAGCGGAATTGAAGGTGTACGAAAATGAAGGGCACGGCTTCGCCAAAGTGGAGAACCAGATTGATGCGTACACGCGCGTGACACAGTTTTTGAAGAAGTATGTTCCGGCTCCGCCCTGCGGATGCAATTTGGACTAACCTTTCTCGCTTTCCATCAAGTTATTTGGTCCGCCAAGGGTGGACTGCAGAAACAGACGTCGCGAGCTCTTCATGAGTACCGCCATCGAGAAATCGGCATTCGGCAAGATGCCGGACGGAAAACCGATTCAGCTTTACAGGCTGCGAAGCGACGGGCTTGAAGCGCGCGTGATCACCTATGGCGGGATTCTCGTTTCCCTGAAAGTCCCGGACCGAAATGGGAATGCTGAGGATGTGGTGCTTGGCTTTGAGACTCTCGCGGAGTACGTCGAGGTCTTCAATAGCCATGCGAATCCATATTTTGGAGCGATCATCGGCCGCTACGCCAACCGAATTGCTCGCGGCAGGTTCAAGCTGGATGGGAAGACCTACTCTGTGCCGGTAAACAACGGACCGAACTCGCTGCACGGAGGGCCGCGCGGCTTTCACAACGTGGTTTGGCAGGCGCAGGAGATTGACGGCGGCGTGGAATTGAAGTACTTGAGCAGAGATGGTGAAGAAGGTTACCCGGGAAATCTCGAAGTTAGCGTTCGCTACGTTCTCGAAAACGCCGAACTGAGAATCGCGTATTCTGCCGGCACCGACCAGCCGACTGTCGCGAACCTGACTCAGCATTCCTACTTCAACCTCGCTGGGCAAGGATGCGGCAACATTCTGGATCATGAGCTGCGCCTCGCGGCTTCGAGATTCACTCCGGTCGATTCCACGCTGATCCCGACAGGCGAATTAAAGCCGGTAGATTCCACGCCTTTCGATTTTCGCAATCGACACCGAATCGGCGAGCGAATTGACAGTGCCGCGGAGCAGCTTCGCATTGCCGGAGGCTACGATCACAACTGGGTGCTCAATGAAGATCCGGGCTCGCTGCGCGAAGCTGCGCAAGTGTTTGAGCCGCATTCCGGGCGAGTACTCACTGTGCTTACAACACAGCCGGGAGTGCAGTTTTACAGCGGAAATTTCCTCGACGGTAAACTCAAAGGCAAGCAGGGGAAGATTTATCCGCATCGCGGAGGATTGTGCCTGGAGACGCAGCACTTTCCCGACTCGCCCAATCATCCGCAGTTTCCCTCGACACTGCTGAGGCCCGGCGAGCGCTACCAGCAGGGAACCGTCTTTCGTTTCTCGACTGCATGATGTCGGAATTCATCTTTATGAAGGCGGCAGTGCGCATCCGATGCTCGAGCTGAATACTCCGCTTCAACACGTGAAAGGCGTTGGGCCGCGCTTTGCCGCTATTCTCGGGGAGAAAGGACTCACCACCGTCGAGGATCTGCTGTACTACCTGCCCTTCCGCTACGAAGACCGAGCCAATCCGAGATCGTTTGCGGAGCTGCGTGCGGGAGAAATGGCCAGCGTAGTGGCAGAGGTACGCGCCTCTCACCTTTACCGCACAAGAAGCGGCATGCCCATTTTTGAACTGGTCGTCGGTCAGGATCTGAAGTCCATGGTGTGTACATGGTTCCATGGAACCTATCTCAAAGACCGCTTCAAACCGGGGCAAATGCTCGCCCTCTACGGCAAGGTGGAAGAGGGCTGGGGCAAGATGAAATCGCGACTGCAGCTCATGCAGCCACAGTTTGAGGTTCTGGGAGAAAGTGAAGACGAGCAGGAAGGACTGCTCGAAGAACGGCTGGAGCAGTCGCTGGAGATTGGGCGCATTGTGCCGGTCTATGAGGCAGCAGGCAAGCTGAACTCCCGCTGGTTCCGCAACACACTGCATCGCGTGCTGAAAGAACTATCGCCGGAGATTCCCGACGGCATTCCGGCTGGAGTGCGCAACGAGATGCAGCTGATCCCGCGGCGTGAGGCCTTCCAGCAGGCTCATTTTCCCATTGTGGGAGAGAGCCTGGCGAATCTTGAGGCGAGGAACACGCCTGCGCACCGCCGGCTTATTTTCGAAGAACTGTTCTTTCTGGAGGTCGGCCTTGAGCTGAAGCGCCGCAACTTTCGGCGGCGCACCGGCACATCGTTCGAGCTCAGCGACAAAGTGCGAGACGCCATTAAGCGCTTTCTACCCTTCCGTCCAACGGGCGCGCAGAAGAAAGTTTTGGGCGAAATCGCTGCCGACATGCAGACGCCGATTCCTATGCGCCGGCTCCTGCAGGGTGACGTGGGCTCGGGCAAGACGCTGGTCGCACTTGAAGCGGCAGTCATTGCCATCGAGAACGGCTATCAGGCGGCGCTCATGGCGCCCACGGAAATCCTCGCCACCCAGCACTACTTGTCCGCCCGCAAGCTCCTGGAGTCGCATGGATACCGCGTTGTGCTGCTCACCGGTTCACTCGAAGAAGAACGCAAGCGAGCTACCCGCCGCCACATCGCGCAGGGAAATGCTCAGCTTGTTATCGGCACACACGCGTTGATTGAGGAAAAAGTCGAGTTCGCGAAGCTCGGTCTGATTGTCGTGGACGAACAGCATCGTTTCGGCGTGCTACAGCGCTGGCGTCTGATGCGTAAGCCGACCGAAGTCCCGGGGGAAAGCCAAAACCTCACGCGGATGCGCGCGGATTCAACCGATTCACGCGGGTCAAAAGCCGGGAAATCAGATGATCACGAAATCACGAAATCACAAAATCCAGCGTCCCCCGATCACCCGATTCCCCGATCCCCCGATTCTCTTGAGCCCGACGTCCTCGTCATGACGGCGACTCCCATCCCGCGCACGCTTGCGCTCACGCTCTACGGAGACCTCGACTCCAGCATCCTCGACGAGATGCCTCCGGGACGCACGCCGATTACTACACGGTGTATCTCCGATGACCGCTCCCAGGAAGTGTGGGACTTCGTACGCAAGCAGGTAAATCTGGGCCGACAGACTTACGTGGTGTATCCGGTCATCGAGAGCGCCGGAGAACCGTCCGATGGATTTGAGGCCGCAACGGACAGAGGGGACGTGGAGAGCGGCATCGCCGAGCGAGGGCAAGCTCCATCGCGCAATCGTAGAATCGCGCAATCCCAAAATGCTCCTCGCCAGGCTTCCCTGAAAGGCATTCCTGCTGCCGCGCCGAAGCGTACGAAAAAGGAAGGCGCTCTGAACTTAAAAGCGGCGACGGCGATGTACGACGAGTTGCGCAAAAAAGTCTTTCCCGATTTGCGCGTGGGCTTGCTGCACGGCCGTCTGTCGCCCGACGAGAAAGAGATCACCATGGCCCGCTTTCAACGCGGAGAAATCGACATTCTGGTTTCTACGACGGTGATTGAAGTCGGCGTAGATGTGCCCAACGCGACGGTGATGGTCATCGAGCATGCTGAGCGCTTCGGCCTGTCGCAGCTTCACCAGTTGCGCGGACGCATTGGACGCGGCGCCTACAAATCGTACTGCGTGCTCATGACCGGCGGCAGGATCTCTCCCGAAGGACAGCAGCGCCTCGACGCGATGATGAACACGCAGGACGGCTTCCTGATTGCGGAAAAGGACCTTGAACTGCGCGGTCCCGGCGAGTTCTTCGGCACTAAGCAAGCCGGAGCGCCCAGCCTGCGGGTAGCCAACCTGATCCGCGACCGTAAGCTGCTCGAACTGGCGCGCGCCGAGGCTCAGCGCATTGTGAGCGGGGAGGAATCGATTCCCAAATCAGAACAGATGCTCGTTATGCAGCACCTGAAGACCCATTGGCAGCGCAGATATGGGTTGGTTGAAGTGGGTTAAAACCGTAGGGATTCACCACGGAGGCACGAAGGACACGGAGGGGAAAGAAGGATGGCTGACGTCTTCACCCCGAAAGTTCCGGTTCCCGATGAACGATGCCCTGGGCTGCGCAGAATTCAACGGCCTTGCTTCCTCCGTGTCCTCCGTGCCTCCGTGGTGAATCCTCACCTTGAGCTCTCGCCTTTTGCGCTGTCGAAGAGAAGGGTCAGGCTATCCGGGCCGGGGTGATAGAGGACAAATCGATTTCCCTGATCGCCGAAGGCGCGGAATAGAAGCTCGCCGCGCCCATTGCCGCTGGCGTCCACCGCGTCAACGATCTGCAGTCGGGGATAGACATCGAGGTGCGTGTCGTCGGTAACCTGGGTAAAGATGCGACGCAGGCTTTGATCGATTTCCTCCCACGCTGCAACGGTAACGTACTTCTTCACCCCATCGATCATCGCGCTCGCCGCATAGACGACGATCGGCGCGTTATTGGCGTTCACGTCAAAGACGCCAAAACTGGGATTGCTAAGCTCTACCTCGGGTGCCGCGGCAGCCGGTGCAGAGGAGCGTGCGCGCGAAGTCCGCGGACTTTTTGCAGGTGCGGCCGCCTGCGGCTTTTTCAATTTCGCCAGCTCGGAGCGCACCAGCTTCTCCATATCCTCGCGAATCTGCGTCAGCTCACCGCTCTTGTAGTGCGGCGCGAAGGAGTGCGGCTCAGGCCCGCCTGCGTCGGAAACGGCGGGCAGCATGTGCGTCTCGGGCAGCGTGAACTGGGGCGCAGGCGCGCTGACGGATTGCTGAGGCTTGCTCTCGCTCGCGCTATGCCGCCGTAGCGTCGGCCGCTCGGGATCGCGATCAATGTTGGTGAGCACAGCATCTGTCTGTTCTTTCGGAGCGGGCGGAGGAGGCGTGCCGCGACGTAGCTTGGGGCGATCGTCTTCACTGCCGGACTTCGACGCGGCTGCTGTGTCGCCGGCGCGCGTAGTCTGCGCTGTTGACTTGTTCATCTGCACGGTGATCGCCCCCTTGGGTTCAAAGAGGCCGGTCCCATACCAGACGTCGTCTTTCTCGCGCGCTCCGCCGACTGTGAAGGTGCCGATCGGCTCGTTGCTCTTTAAGACGTCATACACAACCCCGGAATCGACAGCTAAGGGCTCCGGTTGGGTCTCGTAGAGATTGGCGTCGTAGTAGCGTCCTTCTACGAGAACGGCGATCGGAGTGAGCACCGAGGCATGCGGAACCGGCTTTGGACTGTCTCCATTCCAGGAGACCACGGCGATTGCGCGCGGGCCGCTTTGTTTCTTCCTCTGCGCCAACAGCGAAGGAGCAGCGGCCATAGCAATTGTCAGAAGCGCTGCCAGCGTCCAGACGGTGGTGCTGTATAAATGTTGAAAGCGTTTATTCAAGGACAAACACTCCATGGAAATTGGCGACCAGGTACCGGAGACGAGCGTCCCGAATCAGGACGGGAAGCCGGTGAGTCTTAAAGACTTTCGCGGCAAGCCCGTTGTGCTGTTCTTCTTCCCCAAGGCCGACACGCCGGGCTGAACGATCGAAGCATGCGGCTTTCGCGATCAATTCGCCAAGCTGCAACGTGCCGGCGCGGTCGTGCTGGGCATCTCCAAAGACTCACCTCAGGCACTCAAGAAGTTTCAAGATAAATATAGCCTGCCCTACACCTTGCTCGCTGACGAGGACAAGAAGCTCTGCGAAGCCTTCGGTGTACTGAAAGAAAAAAACATGTATGGCCGCAAGACCATGGGAATCGAGCGGACCTCATTCCTCATCGACGACAAAGGCAAGATCGCGAAGATCTTTTCCAGGGTAAAACCCGAAGGTCACGCTGAAGAAGTGCTGGCAGCGATGAAGAAGTACGTCAAGCGTCCTGATGGCTCGTTCGTCTGAGCAATGAAATTCCAGATCGGGAAGAACGCATGTTGTCCTCCCGACGATTATGATGCCATCTTCGGTTAGCCGGGCGCAGAATTGCAGGATTGATCGTTATTTACCGGCTGAGTTGTAAATTTGCTGAACCTCCCCCGCTGAGAGAGCGCGATTGAAGATCTGCAAATCGTCGATGCTGCCCGAATTGAACTCTGACGAGCCTCCGCGCGAAAACAGATAGAGCACGTTGCTGCCGAATGCATTTGTATTCTCTGCCGAGAGATAGTGCTGGGAGGGCGTTTGCAGAACGCCGTCGGTGTACAGCGTAACTTCGCTGCCTGCAGGTTGACTCTTGTCGAAAACAGCGGCGAAGTGGTGCCAAACGCCTGAGGACGGCTGGGCGTAGCAGTTTATGTTGTAGCCGGCATCGCCGCGTTCCCCAACCATCAAACCATTGCAGCTGCTGTCGTCGGGGAAGAAGCCGAATCCAGTAGTCGAATTATTGAAATTCGTACTGTTCTCAAACAGTGTAGTACCGCCGGCCGTCGAGTATATGCGTTTAGCCCAGAGTGTCACAGTTACTGCTTTTGTAGTGCTCAGATTAAGTGCGGGGGTTTTCGCGTACTGCTTGGAGGCACTCGCTGCGGTGATGGCATCTCCCGCCTCTCCCGCAGTCCAAGTGACTCCATTCACCAGGGTGATGCTATGTCCGTTGCCGGAGGAATCGACTGCTGTGGTTCCGGCCCCATCATCGAAGGCCCAGCGCCCCACTAAGCCGGAAATAGTCGCGGACACCGTCAAACCCGTGCTCCCGCTGATCGATCCCGCAGCCGCTTGTATCGTAGTACTCCCCAATGCCAACGCAGTGGCGAGTCCCGAACTGGAAATACTGACAATGTTGTTCGCGGAGGAAGTCCAGACAACTGAACTTGTCAGGTTTTGCGAGCTGCCATCGGTATAGGTGCCGTTGGCGGTGAATTGCAGCGAAGCGCCGTTCACGATCGAAGAATTTGCCGGGGTAACACTGATCGAGACCAGTACGGCGGGAGTGACCGTCAGAGTTGTCGACCCGGTGATCGAACCTGAGGCGGCCTGAATGCTGCTAGTGCCAACACCTGTGCCGGTGGCCAACCCAGAAGCTGAGATGGTCGCAACGGTCGTCACTGCCGAGCTCCATTTGGCAGTGGTAGTCAAATTCTGCGTGCTTCCATCCGTGTAAGTCCCTGTGGCCAGGAACTGTTGCGTGAGGCCTTTGGCAATCGACGGACTTGCCGGAGCAACAGCAATCGAAACCAGCGCGGCGGCGGCCACGGTGAACGTGGTTGAACCAGTGATTGCGCCGGACGCAGCCTGGATGGTGGAGCTCCCAGTTGCAACCGCGGACGCGAGTCCCGAACTGGAAATGGTGGCTGCAGTTTGATTACTGGAAGACCAGACCACAGAATTCGTCAAATCCTGAGAGCTCTGATCGCTGAAAGTGCCGGTCGCCGTGAACTGCTGAGTCGTACCTTTTGCGATGGAAGAATTCGCTGGGCCTACAGCAATCGAAACCAGCACCGGAGCCGTTACCGTGAAAGTAGTTGAGTTGTTGACGGTTCCCAACGCGGCTTGAATACTCGTGCCGCCGAGACCGACAGCAGAGGCGAAGCCTGTGTTCGTAATGGTTGCGATTGAAGTAGCGCTTGAACTCCAAGCGACGGAACTGGTGATGTCCTGCGTACTGCCATCGCTATATGTTCCCACCGCCGTAAATTGCTGAGTCTTCCCTTTGGGCAACGACCCGTTGGCCGGTGATATGGCAAGCGAGACAAGAGTGGAGGTTACGTTCAAGTTCGTGGTGCCGTTAATCTGGCCGGATGCAGCTGCAATCGTCGTGTTGCCGACGCCTAACGCCGATGCCAGTCCTGTGCTGCTGATCCCGGCCACTGAAGTGTTGCTCGAGGACCAGGTCACAGAGGCACTCACGTCTTGAGTGCTGCCATCGCTGAAGGTGCCAGTGGCTGCGTATTGCTGACTGCCACCCTTGGCGAGCGAAATGTTCGCCGGCGTGACTGCCAGCGACAGCAAGACCGGCGCGGTGACGCTGAAATTCGTCGATCCTGAAATCGAACCGACTGCAGCTTGAATACTGGTGTTCCCAATGCCAGCTGCGGTCGCTAGCCCGGCCGCGGTGATAGTGGCTACCGCCGTGATCGAGCTGCTCCAAGCGGCTGAACTCGTGAGGTTTTGAGTACTTCCATCACTGTACGTTCCGGTCGCGAGGAATTGCTGCGTTTTGCCTTTGGGCAGCGAAGCGTTCGCAGGTGTAACAGCAATGGAGACGAGATTTGCACCGGTATAACTGTAAATTGATTGTACGTCAGAGCTGGACAGCACTCGATTATAGATTCGGAGGTCGTCGATAGTGCCGGCAGTGAACTCTTGTGTCCCTCCCCGGGAAAACACATAGGTAGCGTTGTTCCCGAAGTTATTGGAATTTGTAGTCGTAAGGTAGTTCCGTTTTGGGGCTTGTATGACTCCATCAACATATACCGCTGTCTCGGCGCTTCCAGTTTGACTCTTGTCAAAAATGACGGCAAAGTGATGCCAGGTCGTAGAGCTTGGTTGAGCGTAACAATTTACGCTATAACCGTTGTCTCCCTGTAACCCGACTAGAATCCCTGAACAGGATGAGTCGTCTGGGAAAAACCCGAAACCCGTAGTTGAGTTATTGAAGTTTGCTGAGTTCTCGAACAGAGTATGCCCGCCGGCTGTTGAGTAGGTGTGGGTCAGCCAGAAAGTCACCGTTACAGCTTTGGTGGTGCTCATGTCGATTGCCGGGAGAGCGATGTAGTCGTTTGTGCCATGCGCGGTCACGGCAAACTGACCGACCTTCCCTGTGCTCCAGGAAATCGCATTCACGAGGGTCGCGGCGTGGTTATTTCCCGAAGAATCGGACGCCTTCGTTCCTGCGCCTTCATCGAACTTCCAATAGGCGAGCAAGCCCGGCGTAGCGCCGGTAACGACGAGGCTAGTTGAGCCGCTAATGGATCCCAGCGTTGCCTGAATCGACGTATTTCCGGCGGCAATGCAGGTTGCGAAGCCAGACGAGGCGATGGTTGCAACTGCGGTATTTGTCGAACTCCATGAAACTGAGGCGGTCAGATTCTGCGTGCTGCCATCGCTGAATGTCCCAGTGGCGACGAACTGCTGTGTGCTGCCCTGAGCCAGGGACGCGTTTGCCGGGGTTACAGCGATCGATTGAAGAATCGCGCTGGTGACGGTAAGGCCTGTAGAACCGGTGACTCCTCCGAGGCTGGCTTGGATTGTTGTCCCGCCGCCGACGCCTCCAATGGCGAGACCGGTGGCGTTGATAGTGGCGACGTTCGTGTTACTGGAAGACCATGTTGCGGAGTTAGTAAGGTTCTCTTTGCTTCCGTCGCTGAAAGTACCTGTGGCAGTAAATTGCTGCGAAGCGCCAGGCGAGATGGATGAATTAGCGGGAGTGACTGCCAACGAAACTAATCCAGCAGGAGTTACAGAGACTGTGACGCCTGCCGACGGAGTTTCTATGTTGACGCTGTCATCTACGGCTCTGCTCTTTATAGTGGCCGAACCCAATACTGTGGGTGTCCAGGAGTAGGTCCAGTTCTGCTGACCCGTTGCCCGGTGCCACGTGCTACCGCCGTCAACGGATACTTCGACGACTGCGACTATTCCCCCACCGGTATCTGCGGCGGTCCCAGTTATGGTGAGCGCGCTGCCGGTATGCACCGTTGAGCCGTTGGTTGGAGAAGTTATGCTGGACGCAGGCGGCGCTGTATCTGTCGAGGAACTGGCAGCACTTAATCCTGGTTGAAGCGTCGCCGGCTGCGAACCCATGTCCGCCAGAATGTTGACCGTTGCCTGCTCCAGGTTGATATCTGGCGGCGGCGGCTGGAACGAAAATTGATCGTGATGGGAATCCAGCGCCCAGGACCACTGAACGGTCCCCGCGCCAAAGACAAGGGCGCCGCTGGCAGCGCGATAGAGCGCGAGGTTATGAGTGGCAGTGCCGTTGCCCTGGGTGGCGCCGTAATCGAGAAGGAGATCTGGACTCACGTCCAGCGTGGTTGAAGAGAGATCGATCAAGCCTGCCGGACGGAAACCGTTGTCGAGTTCTTCGTCCCATTCATAACCTAGAGTTCCATTTCCGGAAGTGTATGTGGCGCCGGGCGAGAGTTTCGCCACCGCCGTGTTTCGCCAAAATCTCAACTTGCTGTAAGCAAAAGGAACGGCGATCGCGTCGTTCCGCTGAGCGTTTACGTAGGAGATGGTTCCAGACAATGCGTTTTCTGGAAAACCGCCGTCCGCTGGAGGACTGAAGGTAGGATCGCGCCAAGTGCCGGTCCAGGTGGGTGGGTCAAGAGGATCCAGCCGGGTTCCGGAGAGGGTCTCCTTGTAACAGACTAGGGTGCGGTAAGGGGTATTCGAACCATCGATGCTATTTTCCCAGCGCGTTTTCCAGAAAATTTCATTGCCACTGAAGAAACCGAGATGAACACCTGCGGCGAGGGCAGCGGAAACGTTGGAGCGTTGGTTTTTGGACCAATATTCGTCGTGCCCGACCGATAAAAAGATTTGGTGCCCGATGATCAGACTCCCATTGCGATCTGTATCTATGCCTGTCGAATAACTGAGGTCATACCCATTGGCTTCGAGCCATCGAATCATCGGATATTCGGCACTCATGAACCAACTCAATGGATTTCGCTCTCGAGTGACGAACGGTCGGTTGTAACTCACCTTGTAAGCGCGGGTGGTTGGATAGGACGGGGCGTAAAAACTGTCGCCTCCGTAGTCGTTGTACGCTTGCCAGGTGGCATCGGAGGTCTGAAAAAGTATCTGCGAACCATTATTGTCCGCGCGCACGATGAAGACCATGTGGTTTGCGCCGCCGTTGTCGGAGCGCACCAGACGTGCGATGTAGATTCCCGAAGTGGCATCAGGGGGCACAGCCCAGGATGCAGATTCGCTCCAGTTCCCGCAATCTATCAGAAGGGTCGATGCGTCCTTCAGGCAGGCCGGCTGGCTCTGCGGCAGCGTCACTGAAGGAAGAATGCTCGCGATTTTTCGCGCGCCCATCCCTCCGTAATAACCAATGCGATAAATGTCGATACGGTACGCGCTGGCGTTGGTGTTGACTTTGAAATGTACCGTGGCGCCCTGGTTCACGCTTATGTCGGTTGCAAATCCCTGAATACTCGAGTCGCCGGTCTGGGTCGAGCCAAGGTCCCATTCACTGGCAGGATTGCCTGTCTTTGAGTTCTCACAGGCGATCGCATTGGCGGCCGGAGGTGTGCATCCGAATACTTGCGCTGTTGCGGGCTGAGGCCGCGATAGCAACGCTAACGCAAATAAGAAGAGAACGAACGACTGAAGTAGGGGAAGTGACTTCACTGCGTCCTCACGAGCGCGCTATGGCCGAAGGTTTAAGTTGCGGAGAATCCTAAATAGGGCTTGAAGGTTGTCAAGTACAAAGAGTTTGCGTTTTTTGCGCAAGAATCTTGTGCGCGGGCTCTTCATGTCACGGAGGCAGGGGTAGCGAATAGGTATGGAGTGTTCATCGGCTGTCGACGCCTCACAGATGTTTTGGATGTAAAGACTTACCCGAGTAACCACCTGTCGACACTTGGACAGTTAGAATGGGCTCACCCATTTCATGTACAAGGACGTCCTAGAACGCTTCAGCCGAACGCATCCCAGTCTGCGCAATTTTCGGCATTACGACATCTTGGTCCACATCTTCGTTGTCGTTCTGCTGATATCCAACTTGGTTGGATCGAAGATCTGCGCGATTGGCCCGTTTCGCATCTCCGGCGCTCAGCTTCTGTTTCCGATTACCTACATCTTTGGCGATGTCTTTACCGAGGTGTACGGATATTCGGGTTCGCGGCGGGCGATCTGGATTGGCTTCTTTGCTTCCGCGCTGATGGCGTTGATGGGACTCATCACCGTACATATCCCTCCGGCGCCGGAGTGGCCAAATCAGCACGCGTTTGAAGTGGTTTTCAATTTCGTGCCGCGCATGGTTGCGGCGAGTCTTGTGGCGTTCTGGTGCGGCGAGTTTGCGAACTCATATACGCTCGCGAAGATGAAGCTGCTTACAAAGGGCCGCTGGTTATGGACGCGCACAGTCGGCTCGACGGTTGTAGGGCAGGCGGTGGATACGACCATCGTGATGTTTCTTGCGTTCGGCGGAAGCGAGAGCACGGGGCTGATTGTTCGCCTCATCATCTCCGGCTACCTGGGAAAGGTTTTGTACGAGGTAGTCGCTACTCCGGCCACTTACGCCATTGTCAACTTTCTTAAGCGGACTGAAGGCGTAGATGTCTATGACACACATACTGACTTCAATCCTTTCGCCAAGGAGAAGAAGGGTGAGACGGATGCGGCGGTCTTGTCGGCTGCTGCGGCGAGCGAATAAGAATTGATGTTTACGCTTCAGTCCGCAGCGCTTCCACGGGATTGAGGCTGGCGGCGCGGCTCGCGGGTTGATATCCGAACATCAGTCCAATGGCGCTTGAAACCACGAGCGCGAACGCGACTGACTCCCATGAAACGTTCAGGTTCACGAAATCCTTCACGAATAAAGCTGCAGAGCCTAGCAGTAAGACCGCAGCGAAGGCTCCCGCGAGCGATCCTGCCGAGCTGATGAACACCGCTTCAAGGAGAAATTGCAGGCGAATCTCAGATGCGCGCGCGCCCAGTGCCTTTCGCAGTCCGATCTCGTGCTTACGCTCGGCGATGTTGGCCAGCATGATGTTCATGATGCCGGTGCCGCCCACGATGAGCGTGACCAGACCGATGGCGAGCAGCACAGCGGTCATGGCAAGGGAAATATCACCGGCTGTCTCAAGTAGAGATGAGAGATTATCAACGTCGTATCTGGCTTCGCGTCTGTGCCGCGATTGCAGCACATGGCGAATCTCTCGAGTCAACGCAGGAACTTCCCCCGGCGACGCGGCCTGCGCATAGATCACTTGAAGAAAGGCTTCTCCGGTGATGAGTCGCGCGATGGGGTAAGGAACCAAAACGGATTCTGACTGAATCTCGGATTGTCCGAATGTAGGAACGCCTTCGGTAAAGGTGCCGATGACGGTGCAGCGGAATTGATCGATGCGCAGACTGTCGCCGAGAGCCAACGTGGGATTCCGTTGCACAATTGCGTCGGTCACGAGACAGACCTTCGAGTGCGAGCGGAAATCCATCTCATCGAAGTAGCGCCCGGCGGTAATGTGAAGATTGCGAATCTGCAGGAACTCTGGCGTCGCACCGACGAGACGGGCATGGCGCGGACGGCCGCTGATCTGGAAATCTACCGGGGCGTCATATGTGCCGGCGACTGCTTGTATCCCAGGAATGTTGTTCCGGATTGCGTTGAGATCGGCGAGAGTGAGCTCGTCCTGCGGTTCAACCGGACTGCCGTTGCGATTCAGACTGGCATAAGCGAGATTCGCGCCAATACCTTCAATTCGGGAAACGATATATCTCTTTCCCGTTCCGGCAATTGTGACCACCAGCACCAACGAAGCGCTCCCGATCAGGACGCTCAGCGTGGTGAGGAACGCTTTCAGTTTGTCCGCTTTTAGCGCCGAAAAGGCCAGGCGCAGGCATTCAATCCATCTCTGCATCTGATACTCGAAATCGCAAACCCACTGACTGTCTATCCAACCTTACGACGACGAAAGAACCAGCTGCGCCGGCGTAGCCACCAACTCCAAATCCCCAACCAGTACTTCCGACACCTGATCCGTCGCGGGCAATTCAATGTTCCAGCGCCTGATCCACAGCAAGAGCACCATCAGTCCCCACAGCTGATATCCGGCGTTCTCTTTTCTCTCGAGATGGCGCGCAATCAAGCGCTCCACCGCCGGCCATCGGAATAATCCCGTGGCCTCGACGGTCTCGCGGTTCAGCGTATCCAGCAGGAAGCGCCGGAGGGGACCGCGGAACCAGTCATGCGCGGGGATATCGAATCCCACTTTGGGACGATGAAGTATCTCTGCCGGGAGCTTGCCCGCCATTAAGCGCCGCAGGACGTACTTCGACGTTCTTCCATGCAACTTGAACTCTTCAGGGAGTGCGGCAGCAAAATCGACGATACGCGGATCGAGAAATGGCGGGCGCACCTCTACGGAATGCGCCATGCTCATGCGGTCTGCTTTGTAAAGAATGTCGTCGGCAAGAAAATAGCGTTGATCGAAATCAAGGAACCGCTGCAGGCCGCCACGTGGCGCCGCTTCGTCGAGCCAATGTTTCATGGCGCCTGTCAAAGCGAAGTTGCAGAGCGCGTGTTTATCCGCTTCCGAATGCGTTCCGTTCCAGTACACATGCGCCATTTCCGGCGACAAGAGAGAACCCTGGAGAAAACGCTTCAGCTTGTAATCGAAACTTATGCGCCCTTTTTGCGCGGGCAGTCGCAGCGCACAGGCGAGCGCCGCGCGACGGATGAAACGCGGGACATAGCGTGCAGCGGCCCGGTAACGATCAGCCTGGTAAGTCAGGTAGCCGGCAAATAGCTCATCGGAACCCTCTCCGCTGAGTGCCACGGTGGCGCTCTTTCGCGTCATGCGCGAGAGGAACCACATCGGAAGAGCTCCGGCGTCCGCCCCCGGCTCGTCGGAGTAGTACGCAATCTGCTCGAGCGCATCGGGAAGATCTACATCCGGGTTCAGGTCGAACTCGGTATGGTCGGTTCCGTAATGCTTGCTGATGCGCGCGATATGCTCTGACTCGTCGCCGGCGCTGCCTTTGAAAGTGATGGAGAACGTCTTGAGCCTGGTCGAGTGTTGGGCGGCATAATGCAGAACGGACGAGGAGTCCAGTCCGCCGCTCAACCAAATGCCTACCGGCGTGTCCGCAACTAGCTGCTCTCGCACGGCGCTGGACAAAAGACTGTCGAGTTCCTGCGCGGCTTCATCTACGGTCGCAGGAGTGTGGGCCGGAATGGAACGACCTGCGAATTCGGTGATTCTGGTGCGACCGTTCCGCCAGACCAGCATGTGTCCCGGAGCGAGTTTCAAAATGCCATCGACAAGCGTGAGCGGACCGGGGACGTAGTTGACGCTGAGGAACTGATCCAAAGCCTCGATGCTGATTTGCCGGCGCACGCCGGGGTGGGCGAACAAACATTTCAGCTCTGAACCGAAAAAGATCTCCCTGTCCTGCGCGCAGTAGTAAAGCGGCTTGATGCCCATGCGATCGCGGGCCAGTACGAGTTCTCGCTGCGAACGAATCCATATAGCGATCGCGAACATGCCGCGGAAGCGTGCGAAACAGGACTCTCCCCAATGCAAGAAGCCGTTAAGCACTACTTCTGTGTCGCAGTGTGTTCTAAAAGCGAAACCAGCCTGCTCCAACTGGGTGCGCAGTTCGCGATGATTGAAAATCTCGCCGTTGAATACGACTATGGTGTCGCCGTCTGCGCTATGCAGGGGTTGGTCGCCGGCTTCAAGATCAAGGATGCGAAGGCGAGTTGCACCAATCGATGCAAATTGATCTTCGAAGTTGCCAAAACTGTCAGGACCGCGATGTTGAATGGACCGAAGAGCCGAGGCCAGCACTCCGGCCGGAAGACGCCTTACGGAGTGAGTGAATCCCGCGATTCCGCACATTTGATTCCGAGCTTCTCCTAAGCGCTGATGCTCCAGCGCATCAGCTCTCGTTGCGCTGTCGAAGAGAGTCCAAAAAATGACACAACCAAGACTAATTGTAAAGGAATGTTAAGTAACCTGTTCACAGGTGAAGCGCATTACCTTCTTTATTTGACTGCATTTGCAGGTGCGAAACGGCAGTTCGCAGGGAATCCCGCGATCTTTGAGGGATGTGCGAGGCTAAGCTTGGGACGCATGCCGGCGAAATAGCACTTTGGTGGGAATCCGATCTTCGGAGGCTTCACAAGCGGAAAAGGCGAGATGCCTAAACATCTCGCCTTCTGTGACGGTTGCACTCGACCTATTGCTGGAAGAAATCAGTCATATCTACGGCTCCGCTGGCCGCGCCGGGGTAAACGCCGACTTGTAGCGCATCCACGATCGTCCTGAGCGTGCTCTCGTGCTTGTAGAGCGAGGAAGACACGGTTCCGGGTTTCACTTTCGGGCCAATCACGGCGGTGTACACCTGCTCGGGGCAGGCACCGACCGCAGCATCGCACTCGTCGAAGGTGACGAACATCAGCCCGTCGCCTCCTGCCTGGAAATACTGGGTGTTCAACAACGGCGCGACGTTGCTGCTTAGGAAGTTATCGGCCTGCTGCAGCGTGCCGTCATGAGCATCGTTGTCCAAATCAGGAATGATGATCGAGTAGTTGGGGAGCTGGTTTGCGGCCATGTCGGCTGCGAGCTGCGTTAACGGAACGATGTTCTGCTGCAGGGCTGCGCTGTCGAGCACGTCGGAGTACCAGACCGCAGGATTATGGCGCGCTACGTAGGCCCCTGAGAAATAGCCCATGTAACCTGCCGACGGTAGTGACTGCGCGTAAACCTTCCAAGTAAGGCCTGCGCGGCCCAGCTCGCGGAAGATGTTGTCATCGGTGATCGGGTCCTGATTGCCGGTCGTCGGATCGAAGCACCCATCCCCGGTGCAGTGAAAGTCGTGTGTGCCACCCGGAAGGGGCGCGCAATCCTGCGCGTGACAGCTACCGGAAGCGAGCCAGAGGTAATCCAAGGCGGAACCGGGAGAATCGGCACGGTAGTTCGTCGCATATCCGTACTTGTTTCCCTGGGCAACCAGCCATGGCATACCGCTCGGGTAAACCTCAGTAAACATGTGATTTTCCTCGATGATCAGGACCACGTGCGAAGAGTGAGGAATGCCATTCGTGCTCGATGTCGGCGATGGTGTAAGAGTTGGGGCTGGCGTGGGTGTGGGCGTCGGCGTTGGAACTGGCGTGGGTGTGGGTGTCGGGCTCGGCGTCGGGGTAACGCTGGGTGTACTGGAAGTGCCTGAGGCCGATTGCGCAGACGCGGTGGTCGCCGGGGCCGAACCTCCGCAGCCGGACGTGAACGCGATCACCAGTGCAAGAGCGGTTACGAACAGAAAAGTGACAAAGGGGGAATTTGAGCGATGCATTGATCCTCCGGAACAGGCCGGAGGTTATGGCTGCATCTACTCTGCTTGTATGCGGCTACCCACTTAGTCTTACTCCCAAAGAATACCGAAGGTGGCCGTAACACGACTGAAATATCTTGCGGAGATTTAAGCTTAACTCCTGTGTTTTCAATAGTTAATGAAGTACATTAAAAGAGAGAGCGAGTACTAAGGTGGGGAAGTGCACCAGAACTGAGGCGACCTCAGGCGATGGTTATTTCTGCGCAGCAGCCGGTTTGGCAGAACCCGCGTTGGTCGGCAGGACGTTTACCAGCCGCAGCCTATGTCGCTTGCCCTTTTGATCGCGCAGATACATGTCGCTTCCGCTGATCAAGAATTGGACTGGATCATTCACGGAAACGGGAAAGCCCTTCTCGTTCTGCTTCAACTGCACGTCGTCGCCTTCGTAGAGCTGATTGCCTTCCTCGACGAAGTAATAGCTGATGTAAAGGCCGTGCTTTGGTGGCTTCTTTCCCAGTTGTCCCGATTCGCCGGTAAGGTGCTCTTTCGTTACGCGTTTCAGCGTGCCTTGCTTCCAGCCAGAAGACGGCGTTTTAGCGTTAACAGCAATGGCTGCGGCAAGCAACAAGACCAGCGGAATTGTTTTCATCATGACCGAAAAATGCACTCTATTTAGTTGAGCTAATCGTAACATCGCGACTCACGGACCACCTGCCTCGCCGACGCGCAGACGGTTTTTTGCGAAACAAAGCCGGGGCGGTTCCCGTACACTTAAGCGAAGCAGCACTTGATCCCATGCACATCATTGAGGCCATGCGCATTGCCCTGCAGTCTCTGTGGGCAAATAAGCTTCGCTCGGTGCTTACTCTTCTGGGAGTGGTGATCGGGGTGTCTTCAGTGATTGCCGTAGTCACATTCGTCAACGGCATCAACGGCTATGTGGCGGAGAAGGTGTTTAACCTCGGCGCTGATGTCTTCATCGCCAGCAAGCAAAAGAATGTAATCACCAACTTTGAAGACTACATGGCCGGCCAGAAGCGGAAGAACCTTGAGCTCTCCGACTATGAAGCGGTACGCGACCAGTGCATGGAATGCAAGGTGATTGGCGCCTCGCTCGCGAGTCTTAGCGGCATCGTCAAGTTTGCGCAGGAATCGAGTTCAAACACGCAAGTGCGGGGGTGGACGCCGTCGATGGGCCGCATTTACGACCTCGACGTCGTCAATGGACGCAGCATCACCGATGCCGACGAGCGATCCGCAACCCAGGTAGTCGTGATCGGGCATGACATCCTGGAGAACCTGGTGGGAGCGACGGATCCCATCGGAAAAGAGATCCGCGTCGATGGAGACAGCTACACCATAGTGGGAGTTGGCAAGAAGGAAGGTAAGACGCTCGGCCAGAGTCGCGACAACTGGGTGATGATGCCCATCACGACCTATCTTAGAAAGTACGGCGCACACAACAACAGCCTTCGCATCTGGGGCAAAGGCTTTGATACTGGAGCACCGCTCATCAATGCCATGGATCAGGTTCGCGTAATCCTGCGCACCCGGCGGCATGATGCTCCAGGCGCTGCCGACAGCTTCGAAATCGAGACCAACGAGAGCTTCATTAGCCTGTGGTCGAGCATCAGCCAGAACTTTTTTTTCGTGACGATAGCCATAGCCTCGATTTCGCTCGTTGTAGGCGGCATTGTCATCATGAACATCATGCTGGTTTCCGTGACCGAGCGGACACGCGAGATCGGCATTCGGAAAGCGCTGGGCGCGAAGCGGCGCGACGTGCTGAATCAGTTCCTGATTGAGTCCGGCACCATGGCGATGGTGGGCGGAGTAATCGGCATTCTGGCAGGCATTTTCATCGCGAAAAGCGTGACGCTCCTGATTGGTATGCCGTCGGCTATTGCCATGTGGGCGGTTGTGGCCGCTTTAGCCGTAGCGACCAGCGTTGGTCTTTTCTTCGGCGTATATCCGGCCCGGAAGGCGGCGATGCTCGATCCCATAGTGGCACTGAGGTCGGAGCTTTAAATGCTCAATCGCGATCATCTCGACACCATAGCTATGGCGATGGACACGATCGCCAAGAACAAGCTTCGGTCTGCGCTGACCGTTCTGGGAATCGTGATCGGCGTAATGACAGTGATCGCTATTTCGTCGGTCGTGCGCGGCCTCAACTCGCGCATTCAAGAACAAGTGGCAGAGTTTGGGACCAACGTTATTTGGGTCTATCGCTTCGACGTATTCCAATTCGGGAGACCATCCACCGAGCTGCTCACACGCAAAGAACTATCTCTTGAGGACGCGGAAGCGCTGCAAGGGCTGCCTCACGTTGCCGCGGCTTGCGCCGGCGTGCGCTACGTGAATCCCGTCTTCGGCGCGGGGCTTTACTCGGTGAAGTACAACGGGCGGAAGGTCTCAAACACCATCCTTGAAGGTGATTCGGCGGAGTGGCGCGAAGTATATGACCTCGCCCTTAAGGAGGGCCGATTCTTCACTCCAGAGGAAGACGAACGCCGGGCGGACGTTATCACCGTTGGCTACGACACGGCAGAAGAGCTGTTCGGCAATGAATCTGCCGTTGGCAAGCAATTGAACATTGAAGGCGAGCTGTTCACCGTGATCGGGGTTGCGGACAAGCGCAAGTCTGGACTCGGCGGCGGGAAAAACCCCGAGGACAACATCATCTGGTTTCCCTTGCAGACCTTCAAGAAACTGCATCCCGAGCTCAAGGATCACTGGGTGAGCGTGAAGGCCGACTCGCACGCGACCATTGATATCGTCAAGGACGAAATCCGCGACACCTTGCGCCGCCGCCGGCACGTAAAATTTAACCAGGCAGAGAACTTTGCCATCTTTACTCCCGACGCGCTCTCGGACCTGTGGAATCAACTCACCGGCGGCATTTTTATCTTCATGTTTGCCGTCTCCAGCGTGGGTCTGATGGTCGGAGGAGTGGGGGTGATGAACATCATGCTGGTCTCAGTCACGGAGCGTACGCGCGAGATAGGAGTTCGGAAGGCAATTGGCGCAACCAAGCGAAATATCCTGTTCCAGTTCACGCTCGAGGCAATCACGCTGTGCGCGCTTGGAGGAGTAATCGGCATCGTGATCGGAGGCATGGTCACGTGGGGGATTCGCGTAGCGTTCGCCTCTTTCCCCGCTACTATGTCGGTCTTCTGGACGGTCGCAGCCTTTAGCGTCTCCTGCTCGATTGGCTTGTTGTTTGGGATTTATCCAGCCTGGAAGGCAGCGAACCTCGATCCCATCGAGGCGCTGCGGTACGAGTAAAGCTAAGCTATTCGAACAAATCGGCGTGTGTGCCGGTACGGATTAAATACAAGTCATCACCGTCGATCTGGTAAATCAGCAGCCAGTCAGGCTCTATGTGTGCATCCCGAAAGTGCTTCCATTCTCCGCTGAGCGGGTGATCTCGATAGCGCGCGGCGTAAGTCGCCGCCTGCGACTAGCAACACCATCAATTCGCGTCGCTTGTTCAAGTCCTTTCCCCGGCGCTGGGCCAGCTTCACATCCTTCCTGAAGCGACTGCCGCGGATTAGATTCCGCATCAAACGCCCAATTCAGCGAAAAGCTCGTCTGCCGATTTGAACTTTCTGCCCTTGCGCTGGTCGGCAGCCCTCATCGATCTAACTGTTGTCGAATTGGGCGTCCGCACTTCGAATGGCAATGCCTTCTCTTCCGCTACGCGCACCAGCATTATGCGGACTGCATCCGATACTGACATTCCCATAGCCGCTAGATTTCTTGCTGCCTTGGCTTTCACCTTTTCATCAATGCGCACATGCACCATCGTGGTACTCGCCATATAGAGCTCCTGAGATACATTGTATCTCACTGAAACAAGATGTTTCCGACAACAGCGCGGCATTAAAAGCGACCCGTCGGCTGACATCAGCCATCACCTGAGTTGCTGCAGGCATCCAACTTTCCACTTGCCGGTCCGGCCGCCGCCACTTCCGCATGGAACGCTACATCTGTATTCACGCTCATTTCTACCAGCCTCCTCGCGAAAACCCATGGCTTGAAACGGTCGAACTGCAGGACTCCGCTTATCCCCACCACGACTGGAACCAACGGATTACAAGCGAGTGCTACGCGCCGAACGCGACTGCCCGCATTCTGGACGGCGATGGACGAATAACCGCCATCACCAACAACTACGCAAGAATCAGCTTTAACTTTGGACCGACGCTGCTGTCGTGGATGGAAGAACAGGAGCCTGAAATCTATCAGGGCATTCTCGAGGCCGACCGCCTAAGCCAGGAGCGATTCTCCGGACACGGATCAGCCATCGCCCAGGGCTATAACCACATGATCCTGCCCTTGGCGAACAGTCACGATCGCTACACGCAGATCTATTGGGGCATTCGCGATTTCGAATCGCGTTTCCGGCGAATGCCTGAAGGCATGTGGCTGCCGGAGACCGCAGTGGACCTGCCATCGCTCGACATCATGGCACAGCTCGGGATCAAGTTCACGATCCTCTCTCCGTATCAGGCATGGCGTTACCGGCGCGTTGGCGGACGTGCTTATCGCGACGCCAGCGGCGGCAAGATCGACCCAAGCAGGCCATATTTGATTCGCCTGCGCGAGGGTCGCAGCATGGCCGTGTTTTTCTACGATGGCCCGATCTCGCAGGCAGTCGCGTTCGAGCGGTTGCTTAACAGCGGCGAGCAATTTGCACACCGGCTGGCCAGTGGCTTCGTCGATGGCCGCGACTGGCCGCAGCTCGTGCACATCGCCACTGATGGTGAGAGCTACGGTCACCATCATCCTCACGGCGATATGGCTCTGGCCTACGCGCTCCGCTACATCGAAGAAAAAAAGATTGCCCGCTTGACGAACTACGGCGAGTACCTGGAAAAACATCCGCCGGAACATGAAGTTCAAATCATCGAGAACAGCGCGTGGAGCTGCTCGCACGGTTTAGGCCGGTGGCGCGAGAACTGCGGCTGCAAGGCCGGGCACCCTGAATGGAACCAGAACTGGCGCGCGCCTCTGCGGCAGGCGCTCGATTGGCTGCGCGATTCGGTGATGGTGCTTTACGAAGAAAAGGCGCGCGGCTTCTTCGATAACGTTTGGAAAGCGCGTAATGAATATATCTCGGTGATTCTCGACCGATCCGATTCTAGCCGCGACAGCTTTTTCCTGGAGAACGCCTCCCGTCAACTCTCGCAAGATGAAGTAATCGCAGCGCTTGAGTTGCTGGAAATGCAGCGCCACGCACAGCTGATGTACACCAGCTGCGGCTGGTTCTTCGATGAACTTTCCGGCATCGAGTCAGTCCAAGTAATTCAGTACGCCGGGCGCGTAATCCAGCTTGCCCAGAAGCTTGCGCGGGAAGAAGGCGACGCGATGGAAGCCGGTTTCCTCGACCGGCTGGCACACGCAAAAAGCAATCTTGCGGAACACCGCGATGGGGCGGAGATATATCGCAAATCTGTGAAACCTGCAGTGGTCGGACTCGAACAAGTAGCCGCGCATTACGCGATCAGTTCCATTTTCGAAACCGGCGGCGCCAAGTATTCCTACACCATCGACCCCGCAGATTACCGGACATTCATCTCGGGTAAGACACAACTCGCAATTGGCCGCGCGCAGGTGTGCTCCCGAATCACCCTGGAGAGCGAGCATTTTACTTTCGCTGCGCTACACATGGGCGATCACGCCTTGAGCGCCGGCGTGAGGAGGTATGGGGGAGAGGAGGTTTATCAGAGCACGATGCAGGAGTTGCACCACGCTTTCTCCCGTGCTGATGTTCCGGCAATCATCCGCGTGCTGGACAAAAACTTTGGAGGAGCCGTTTATTCGCTGAAGTCGCTGTTCCGCGATGAGCAGCGCCGCATCATGCAGCACATCCTGGAATCCACCTTGCGGGAAGCCGAAGCCAGCTTGCGGGCTATCTACGAACATCATGCGCCCTTGACTCGCTTTCTCGCCGACGTTAATTATCCTCGCCCGCAGGTGCTTACCGTCGCCGCAGAGTTCGCGCTGAACGCCTCCCTGCGACGCGAGTTCACCGCTGAGTTTCTCGACATGCGCGAGGTGAGAAACCTGTTGAATCAGGCGAAAGACGAAGGCATTCAGCTCGACTCCGCAGGTCTGGCTTATGTGATGGAGCGCAAGCTTAACCGGCTCATGCAGCAGCTCCACCGGCGTCCGCTCAACGGCGGCCTGCTGCGTAAGATCCTTTTGCTTCTCGATCTATTGCGCGAGCTACCGTTCGCGGTCAACCTCTGGAAGGTCCAGAACCTCTATTACGACATGTCCCGCGCTCAGTATCCCGAACTGGCTGCGCAGAGCAGCGCACCCAAAGGATGGGCAGACGACTTCCTCGAACTCGGACGTAAGCTTCGCATCCACGTTGAAGTCCCCACGGCTCAGTTGGCGACGGCCGGCTAAGCCCTAACCTCGCCGGAGGCACATCATGAACTTGCTCGACCGCATCGACTTTAATCTTTCCCCGCGAACCAAAAAGCAGGTCTTAGCCGCCGCAGCGGTAGTCGCCGGTGGCGTCTTTCTAGCCTCCGCAGCCACGGCCGTTGCAGCGACAGCCTTGATCCGCCGCAGCCGCAATCTTTTCTCGCTTAAGGGGAAGGTCGTCTTCATCACCGGCGGCTCGCGCGGACTCGGCCTGGCGATGGCAGAAGAATTTGGACGGCGGGGTGCACGGATCGCAATATGCGCTCGGGACGCTGAGGAGCTCGAACGGGCCCGGCAGATTATCGAACGCGAGACTGGCGCTACGGTGATGACATTCGTCTGCGATGTGTCAGACCGCGCACAGGTAGAGGCCACGATTCAGGGCGTACAAAGCCATTTTGGAACCCTCGACGTGCTGGTAAATAACGCCGGTATCATCGCCGTCGGCCCGATCGAGAACCAGACGCTCGATGACTTCGAAGAAGCGATGAAAATCAATTTCTGGAGCCAGGTTTACTCCACTCTCGCCGCTCTGCCCAGCATGCGCGAGCGTGCCGAGGCGCGCATTGTGAACATCACGTCGATCGGCGGCAAAGTGAGCGTTCCGCACCTGATTCCTTATTGCTGTTCAAAATTTGCTGCCGTGGCATTTTCAGAGGGATTACGCGCGGAGTTGGCGAAGACGGGCCTGAAGGTGGTAACGATCGCTCCGGGGCTCATGCGCACAGGCTCGCATATCAACGCCGACTTCAAAGGCAAGCACAGTGACGAATTCACCTGGTTCAGCCTCAGCGGCAACAATCCTGTGACTTCGATCAGCGTGGCGAGAGCGGCGAGGCAGATTGTTGGCGCTACCGTTTCGGGACGAGCTGAGCTGATCATTACCTGGCAAGCTGAATTGTTGGCGCGCTTCCACGGACTGGCGCCAGGCTTGACGACTCACATTCTCGGATTGGTGAATCGCACTCTCCCCAATGCCGGCGCCTCCGCAGAAAAGCGCAAAGGAAAAGAGAGTCACAATCTGATTACGAAGTCGCCACTCACTGCCTTGGGCGAGATGGCAGCAAGACGATATAACCAGAAGCCGGCATAGCTGAGAGCGTTAGGAGAGGCCCCCGGCTGTTGCCTGCTTTGCATTCTTACGCTCTGCCACCTGTTCGGCTGCGGCAAGTACTTTTTGCAGCCTGCGGGCGCGCGATTCGGGGGTGCGGTAATAGAAGATGGCCATCAGCTCGCCGCGGCGCTGGTTGGCCGTCATGAGTTCCCAGCCGCGGCGCGCCTTCCCGTTTTGGGCAAAGCCATTCTGGATCAAAGGGGGCAACTCGATTTCGGCTACCATTGTCTCCAGTAGTCGTTCCGCCATCTGCTCCGCTCGCCGTTGTCGGCTGGCCGAACTCTTCGGCTCGGCAATCCATTTCCCAATGTAGTTTCGGTACGAATAGCTGAGATTCTCATACCATCGCTGCAACTTTTTACTTTGTTTGAAGATAGTCGAGAGTTCTTTGGGGAGTGCAGGCTCGCGAGGAGCTGTATCGAGCGAAAGCTGGAATTGGGCAATTGCGCCGGGGTAAATGTGCGCGCCTTTTTGCACTTTCTTATTGACTAGCAGAAAGTGCCCGCCATTCTTTTCCGAGAAGAGTGTTGTGCGAAAAGAAAACCCATTCACTTCACCCTGTACCTTGACGCGCGATTTGCCCCAGGTCTTGCGCACATCGAAGGGAATGCGCACGATCACCCAGCCTAGAGTGGAGTCTAGATGCTCCAGTGTGCCGCGAAAGGACTTGGAAGCAGGCATTGGCTTTGCGCGCTATCGCGCGGCGGTGGACATGAGCTTATCAAGAGAGACGCTCACCTTGATTGGGCGGCCGGGCTTCCCGGCATTAATGGCTTCGCGGACGACTGCCAGGGGAGCCCGGTCGTCGAAGGTGGCGAAGCCGCCTTGATGGGAGACGCCCAGGTCTTGCCATAATTTATCCAGATCGACCGATACCGGCCGGTCCTTCATTTTGTTATACAGTTCTTCCAACACGGGAACGCCCACTGCCTTGTCTCCCACTTCAAAAGCACGGCTCAGTTCCCAATCCTCGGTAATCACTCCGCCTGCGTTCATGATCGCGCGTAGAGCGTCTTCGAGACCCTTCTGGTTGTGCGTGCGCTGATGGATCTCGATGTCGGCAAGCATGCAAAAGAGCGCTCCGCCCCAGTACGTCCGACCCCAGGTGTGCGTGTGGTCTAAACCTTCATCATCTTCTTCAGGTAGGCCCTGGTGCATGTCGCGCGCCATCTCTCCCCAAACCTGTTCTTTGTTCGCGTTTCCCGCTCGCAGCCTGGCAAAGGGTTCCACGTAGACGGCAGTGCCCTCTTCTATCCAGTGATGATCCTCAGGCACGGATGGAAATGTGAGGTGGACCATTTCGTGGGTGAGCATCCAGTCGTCTTTGAGTTCCGAAATGGGAGTCTCCGTTCCAACTGAGATTCGAATCAGTCCGCCGTTGTGGACTCCGAAGGTGTGGCCGTTGTGCACACCGCGGCCGTTGAAGCTGCGCAATTGCAAGTAGGTGTGGTCCAGAGGAAACCGGCCGTAATAGGCCACCACGGAGTTGGCCGCGTTGTGGACCCAGGTCATGAGTTGATTATGAGTCTGTTGCGACAGGTCGGAATCTAGATTCACATCCAGCGTACCTCCGCCAACTTGAAACGAAGGATCGCGTTGTTGAGCGAAAACGGCGGCGGTAAGCACGAAGATTATTCCGGATAAGAAAATGATAGAACGTGGCATCGTCCTGTTGCTCCCGAGCTGGTTACAGGTTCGACGTGCCAATGTTGGAGAAGGTTTCAGGGTTTGCGTGAAAGAGTTGAGCCGGCCGCCGCGGCTGACGCACTATTGCGCCTGTCGAGGTACCGGGTAATGAGGTAATCGAGAGAGATCGCACCCGGTCCAAAGACCATGATCATCAAGGAGATGATGAGGAAGTTGTAAGGCGCGGCGCCCGTGAACTTGTCGGGGCTGGAGAAAAACGACTTTAACGCATCGCGATCGGCAGTGATGTAGGCGACCACCATGTCGATTACCAGAGGAATGGAAATCAAGCGTGACGCCAAACCTAAGCAGAGAAGAATGCCTCCGCCACATTCGAGAAGTGAGACAAACCACGCGTTAAAAACAGGAAACGGAATACCAAGCTGAGTAAAGAAATCAATGGGCTTGGAAATGTCCTGGAGCTTTCCCCAACCCGCCTGAAAGAACTGAATTCCCCAGTAGAGGCGGATAAAGAGAAGAAACGGACTCTGAAAAGAAT
>JAFAUE010000445.1 GCA_019243475.1 Acidobacteriota bacterium
CCGAAGGTCGCGCCGCGGCCACGCGCACGCAGGGCGAAGCGGAAGCCGAGATCATCTTCAAGAAAGGCGAAGCCGAGGCCAAAGCCATGAACGTGAAGGCTGAAGCCTATCAGGAGTGGAACCAGGCGGCAGTGGTGGACAAGCTGATTACCGGTCTTCCCGAAGTGGTCCGCGCCATGGCCGCCCCTCTGGCGAACGTGGACAAGATCACGATCGTCTCCACCGGCAACGACGGCGCTGCCGGCGCAAGCAAGATCACCGGAGACATGACAAAGATCGCCGCGCAGGTGCCGGCATTGTTCGAAGCGCTGTCGGGCATGAGCATGAACGAACTGCTCGGCCGCGTGAAGCAATTGAAGAACGCCGACGGCAGCGGAGACACCAAGAAGAAGTCTGCCGGAGCGGGCGCGGGGCAGACACAGTAATTTTGATGCAGATGAGAGACGTCCGCTGCGGCGGACGTCTCCGGCAGGGGACAGAGAGGAATCGCTTATGAACAACTGGAAGGGCGCATTCGTGGCGGCGCTGCTGAGCGGAGTGGTGCTCGGCATTCTCAATGGACATCTGGCGGTCTGGACTGCAATCGGTGCTGCCCTGGGCGCGGTACTGGCTTCGCGCGAGCGTTTGCGCGAAGCCGCGGGAATCCAGACCGGAAAAGCGCATAGTTCCGAAATGACACAGGGAGCAGGCAAGTAGCAATCAGGAAAGGAGTTTTTTATGGCATTGCTGGAAAGAGTATCGACATTGATTCGGGCAAACATCAACGATCTGGTGGACAAAGCTGAAGATCCGGAAAAGATGATCAAGCAGGTGATCCTCGACATGCAGAACCAGCTCCTGCAGGTGAAGACGCAAGTGGCCATCGCCATCGCCGATCAGCATCTGCTGGAGAAGAAGCAGAAGGAAAATCAGGAAAAGATTGGCGAGTGGCAGCGGAAGGCTGAGCTCGCCGTGGGCAAGAAGCAAGACGACCTGGCGCGCGCGGCCATTGAACGCTCACTCAGCTATAAGCAAAGCGCGCAAAACTTCGAGCAACAGGTTGCCGACCAGAAGGTGGAAGTCGAAAACCTGAAAACTGCACTGCGCAAGCTCGAGCAGAAGCTCGAAGAAGCACAGGCGAAATGCGACCTGCTGATCGCTCAGGCGAGGCGATCGCGCGTAGTGGGCAAAGCTCGCACGGCGCAATCCGCAGCCGGTGATGGCAAGCACATTGAGACCTTCGACCGCATGAAGCAGAAAGTCGTCCGCGCCGAAGCCGTCAACCAGGCGCATCAGGAGCTTACGGGAGACTCACTCGATGATCGTTTTGCCTCTCTGGAACGCGAGGATGAAATCGAGCGCCTGCTGGCCGAGATCAAGAATCGGACGGCATCGGCCTAGGAATTGGCCATTCCCGTTCAATTGCGGGCGCAGAGTCAGTGGCCGGAAAAGGATCAGCGATGAAGAACTCAGATAGCAGTCTGCAGCAGGGAATTATCGTTGGCTTTATGTGGCTCTTGCTTCCGCTTCTGGCATTGCACTTCGTTTCAATATGGAACGCGCTGCCGGCGAGGATTCCCAGCCACTTTGATCTTCAGGGCCGTGCGAACGGCTGGCAGTCGCCGCAAACGCTGGCAGGGTTCGCCTTGGGTGCATTGCTGCTCGCCCTTGCGATCTTTAGTTTTGCTATCGGGCGTGCCTTTCGCGTGCGCTCGATGATCTGGGCCGTGACCTTCATGGCCTATGGCATTGTCGGCTTGAACTTCACGCTCTTCTGGCAGTTGCTCGACCATGCAGCTTACGGCCGCGCGATGTCGGAGGTCTGGCCGATGCCCGCCGGCATTCCTCTTTTGGGACTCGTCCTGGCAGCGATTCTGCTCGCACAGCAGCCTGCTTCAGGCTCGCGGCCTTCGGCGACGGCGACGCTCATTGCCGAGGAGCAACATCGCTCGCTGGTGCAGTTGCTCTTCATCCTGCCTGGCCTGTTGATCGGTGTGTGGTTTGCCACCCGCGCGGTCGGTCCGCCGAGGCTTCTCGGAGTTGTGATGATCGCCGCTATGGCCTGGATCGCTCTCGCAGCGGTCGACGGCTTCCGCTATTTCATTCGCTCCGACGGCGTGCAGATCCGCGGCTTTCTCCTGCCGTTGCGCTTCATTCCACGTTCCAGCATCCGCAGCTACCAGCCGCAGACGTGGAAGGGACTGGGATATGGCATTCGTCTCACCTCAACCGGAACCGCCTACATCTGGGGCGGCAGGAATGTGGTGAACATCGTTACCGATTCGGGAGACGTGATGCTGGGTCACAGGGACCCTGAGCGCCTCATCCACGACCTTGATCAGATGATGCAATCGGGGTGAATCAACGCGATAGTTCGATCACGTGACGGCCGGGTCCTTCTGGGCTGCTGGCACACTCTGGCATTCCTGTGCTACGCGCTCGTTGCATCAGACCTTGAAACATGATCTCCAAGGAGGGTCTGAAAGTGCAGAAGCTCATGAGTTTGGTTTTCTCGCTCGCTCTGTTGGCCTCAATGAGCGCGGCGCAGGCAGCGGGAAGTGGCAGTGGTGCAGGTAGCACCGGCCAATCCAGCACCAATTCAAACAGCAGCGGAGCTGCTCAGAATGGCGGCGGCGGAGGCACGCAAGGATCGACCACCAACCCGAATAGCAGCTCCGACGCAAATTCCAGCAGCATGTCACAGTCGAGCAGCAGCAATTCCTCTGATCAGAGTTCCGATCAGAGCACGGGCAAGAAAAAGCACAAAAAGCATCACAAAAACAGTTCTTCCGACACTAGCAACAACGGAAGCTCTTCTTCAACTCCCCGGTAGTTGTTCCATCTGAGTGCCTCTCCGAGTGGGCCCGCTTATACGGCGGGCCTTTTTATTTTCCAGCCTGAAAACATTTTCTCTTTTGGGCTAAATCATGAGTAGCTCTTCATAATTGCTTCATGCACGGTTCATGTCCGGCTGCGATCGTAACGGACGGCTCCGAATTCGAAAAAATAAAAGTAGAGGAATCGCCGAATGAAATTCGTGAATGTTTCCATTTGTGCTGTGCTGTTTTGCTGTGCCATCGCCATGATTGCGCAGCAACCGTCAAACGGCAGCTCGCAGCCGCCCAACACCTATGCGCAAAAGCTGGTCACCGATACGCTGGCCAAGCATAAAGACGTGGTGATCATGGCGTTCCATGTCACTCCTCCGAATGAGACTGACAACGTGATCATTGCCTCGAATATCGGTCGCTATGGCAAGAAGGCAGATGAAGATGACATGCGCGTGATCAACACGGGCCAGAGCAATTTGGAGGTAAACAAGGCAGGCAATCACTTCGAAGACGAGCTTCCTTTGCTCGATAGCGCAGGCAAACGCATCGGCGCAGTGGGAATTGTCTTCAACTACAAAGCCGGCGACGACAAGCAGAAGCTTGCCAAGCAGGCCGAGCGCGTACGTGACGAAATGGCCAAACAGATTCCCTCCAAAGAGAAGCTGTTTGAGCCGGCGAATTAGTAATCGCCGCTTGCATTTCGCCGCCGAGTGTTCAGTTTAACGATCGCTGCCGCGGTGTCTGCTGTGGTTAGCGTTTCCTATCTGTGAGCAGAATGCGCTACTTGGTTTTTCTGTATCCTTGACCGAGAAAGGCAAAAGCGATGCAGAAACGCAAACTGGGCAAGAGCAATTTGGAAGTTTCGGCGATGGGTCTCGGCTGCATGGGACTCAGCTTTGGATTAGGCCCGGCGGTCGATAAGCAGCAGGGCATCTCGCTTATCCGTGCCGCCGTTGAGCGCGGGGTCACGTTCTTTGACACCGCTGAAGTTTACGGCGCGTTCACGAACGAAGAACTGGTAGGCGAAGCGCTCGGTCCATTTCGCAACAACGTTGTCATTGCCACGAAGTTCGGATTCAAGATCGTCGATGGCAAGCAGGCCGGCCTCGACAGCCGTCCGCAGCACATCAAAGAAGTCGCAGACGCTTCACTCAAGCGGCTCAAGACGGATTTCATCGATCTCTTCTATCAACACCGAGTTGACCCGGAGGTGCCGATCGAAGACGTTGCCGGAGCTGTGAAGGAACTGATCCAGCAAGGCAAGGTTAAACACTTCGGCCTGTCGGAAGCCGGCGTGAAGACCATCCGGCGTGCGCATGCCGTCCAGCCAGTTACGGCGCTGCAGAGCGAGTACTCGCTCTGGTGGAGAGAGCCGGAACGGGAAATCATTCCCACACTTCAGGAACTCGGCATCGGATTTGTCCCGTTTAGTCCGCTGGGCAAAGGCTTCCTCACCGGCAAGATCAGCGAAGAAACTAAATTTGAGAAGAACGACTTCCGCAACATTGTCCCACGCTTCTCGCCGGAGAATCGGCGGGCGAACCAGGCACTCGTGGACCTGATCGGCAGGTTCGCTCAGCAAAAGAAGGCAACGCCGGCGCAGATCGCGCTGGCATGGCTGCTCGCGCAGAAGCCCTGGATCGTTCCCATTCCGGGAACAACCAAACTGCATCGCCTGGAAGAAAATCTTGGCGCGCTAAGTGCGGAGCTTTCACCCGACGATCTGCGCGAACTGGAGGCTATCGCCGCCAAGATTCCCGTGCAGGGAGAGCGCTATCCAGCAGAACTGCAGAAAATGGTCGGACGGTAGGAACAGGGAACAGGCGACAGGCTGACGAACTTTGTGAGTTGCCTGGGCATCCGGTTCAAGATCCAACACACAAACACGGAGGCGCGTAATTCTTGAAATTCATGTTGCTGATCTATGCAGATGAGAATGTCTGGACGGACCCGGAGCGGCAGCAATGCTATTCCGATTCGGCGCAATTGGCGCATCGACTGAGCACCGCCGGTCAATACATCTCCGCATCCCCGCTGCAACCGGTCGCAACGGCCAGGAGTGTGAAGGTTCGCGGCGGCAAACGTCTCGTCCACGACGGCCCATTTGCCGAGACCAAAGAACAGTTGGGCGGTTATTTCATGGTGGAGGCAAACAGTCTCGACGACGCCGTCGCTATCGCCGCAAAAATCCCGGGAGCTCAGAAGGGAACAGTAGAAGTTCGTCCCGTTTTGGAACTGCCGAATCTGCCGGATTCCTCAACCCGCTAGTGTGGATTGGCCGGCGGAAGCTGTCCTGCTCCGGGAAGCGGGGCGTTTGGGTCCGGGGGAGTTGACGTGCTCGGAGTTGCGGGTTTCGTGCCCCATTCCGGCTCCTGACCGGGTGCCGAAGTGGGAATCGGCTTCGAGCCTAGCTCGCCGTCTTTGGCAAGAGGAGCCGCAGTCGGAGTCTCCGCTTGCTCGCCCGGACGGCGCAGCGAGGGAGCCTTCGGAGGCTGCTTCTTGGCCTCGGTTTGCGTGGCTTCCACATCGGTTGGAGCGGACGCAGCGGCCGTCTGCGGCGCGTTGGCATCAACCATGACTGCTGCCCCAGTGACTGCGTTCACTTTTACCTCGCGCGCTGTTCTTACGACTTTGTCCCCGCCTACCTGAATGTGCTCGACGCGCACTACTTCCTCGTTGACGAAGCGAACAAACTGCACGTCGCCCGGCGGCTCGCCGTAGATCCATTCTTCGTAATCGACGCTGCCGTCGTTTTCACGAATGCGTTTCGGTGGACGCCCAAGCGCGTCGATGACCATCTCTTTGCTCATGCCTACCAGCGCCTGATGGTCCACGATCGATTGCTTGAGCTTTGGTGGAAGCGTGTCGATGTAGGCCTGCGTGGGCGACTTCACGGTGAAGTCGATCACCGGCTCAAGCAACTTCTTGACGTCCGTCGCAGTCATCTGCGGCACGTATTTGGGAAAGAGCAACGACAGCGTGCATCCAGGATTGGCCGCTCCCTTTTCCTGATGGACCGGCACCATCCCGCCTCCGCCGCCGACTTCAACGTGGTCATACCAATGGCCGCGTTTCTTCGAACCGCCATTCAGATCGAAAACGATTTCGTTGCTCTTGATAATGACGTTCGTGATCTGCAGCCGGTCGCCGGGACGCGCCGCCGGCCCGTATGTGGCTGCCGCTATGGCGATGGACTGATCGTCCGGCGACAGTTGGCCGGTGCTGGTCAACTGCAGGCCTTTGTCCCCTTTAGGTATCAAGTGCTTGGCGAAGCCAAACTCTGCCTGCATGGTGCGGATCAACTCGAGCCGCGTCTGCTTATCAACCGGCGGACGTCCCTGGAGCTCCGGAGGAAGCTGGTCATTTTTTACCGGTGCCGACTTCGTGGAGGTGTCAACGGTTTTAACGTCCGACGCCGCGGCGAACGCGCCTAGAGCCAGGATCAGGGATAGGGAACCTACGCGGTGCAACTTCATATACACCTCAGACGACCGGGGGGACTGGCTCTGCTGCCTCACGCAGGCCACGCGCTTGATTCAATGATTCGCCTGTTTTGGGAGAAAAGCAAGGCGCGCGCGGCGCGCGGCGCGCGCAGTTACCAGCTGCCGGCTCCCAGCTTCCGGCGCGATCGTGGTGCCGATTGCCTTGAGGTTCATGCAACCGCTGCGGAATAAACGACGTGACCCATTGATCGCCATGATGCTTTTGTAGTTCTGGCCCATTCTGGATTTTCCTTTCGCCAGCCGCCAGCCGCCAGCCGCCAGCCGCCAGCAGCCAGCAGCCAGCAGCCAGCAGCCACTTCCTGTTTACTCCCACGATTCCACCCCTCTGCACAATTTCCGGTGCTCTGTGCAGAATGTCGGGCGCTCTATGATCAAGGCGATTTTCCGACTCACAGACATCGAAAAACAGAAGATCTTCAAGCTGCGCGAAATGGGAGTTCGTCCGCCCGACATTGCTCGCCGCTTTGGATTAAGCGAAGGCGTGGTGCACAAAATCATCCAGGCACAACGCGCCCTGCTGCAGAACAAGATCGCTCCGCAGCGCGAGTTGATGGTGAACGACCTCAGCAAGCAGGAAGCTTCGTAAAGGCGCGATCGGACAGCGGCATGAAGGTCCGCACTCCTGCGCTCATGCAAGAGTGCGGATGAAGCTGCTTGCGTCAACGGCCTGCGACTGCGGACTTGTATCCGGACTGCCCGGCCTTCTTCACGGCTTCCAGCGCTTCGGCGCTAGTCAGCAGCGGCGTCGTGCGCACCGACTTGCACGCTCCGCCTGCCGCAAAGGCTATGGCGATCGCGGCTGCGCTTACGTTATCGGGAAATTCGACCACTCCCACCACGTCATAGTCCCCAAAGCTGAACCAGAAATCCTTCACCTTGCCACCAAGCTTCTCGATCGGCTTTCTGACTACCTGCGTCCGGTCCTCCGGATTCTTTACCAGCGCTGCCCAGCCCTCGTGCGAGTAGGCGACTTGCGTAAGAAATAGCGGCATGTTGTCCTCCTTTTTCGGCCGGAAATGGTGCCACCGGGCGGGGGCCCTGTCAACCGTCCCAGGGCGCCCGCTCGGGCTCTCTTTTTCCGACCCGCGATCCGCGCAGTCCGTGGCATATCGTCGCCGGATGCGATGGTCAACGGCGAAAAATCAACTTTTTTTGCTCGATCCCATCATCTAAAGGACTTAGCTCAAAAGTCCCTATGGGATATCCCATCGAGGTCCCATGGGTCCCTATGGGATATCCCATCGAAGTCCCTATGGGATCCCATGGGATATCCCATCATGTCCGGTGGGATATCCCATCCGATCCCCAGGGATCTCATCGGATCTGCCACGCGCGCAGGTCGGCGAGCACAGGCACAATCCGCCCTCGTGATCGTTACCTCGTCCCAGCTTGGAGTGTCACACAGCACAAGGCTGGTGCTAGCACGGGGTCCAACCGTGCGCAAGCGAAATCGGGCTGCGATCACGACGCAGTACCACCTGCGGTAGCGGGTGGGGCCGCCGCGCCAGTTGCGGCGGCGAGGGGTGTGAGTCGGACTACGACGCTCGGCACTGGGCTCGGTCGTCCACTGCAAAGAGGGATTGAGTACGTGATCAACGGGCAAGAGAGCCTAGGGTTTCGGTTGACGAGATTCTGCTGGCAATCCGGGCCGAGGCGACGTAGCATCAGTCGGCCTAATTCCTGGGTTACAAGAAAGGACTGGCGACCATGATTTTGGGCATGAGTTTACAAACCTTCACCCTTCTCCACGTCCTCCTCAGTCTCGTCGGAATTGCGTCAGGTTTCGTGGTGCTGGCCGGTTTTTTGCGCAACCAACGCCTTGATCGTTGGACCGCCGTTTTTATTACAACGACGGCATTGACCAGCGTGACGGGTTTCCTCTTCCCGTTCAAGGGAGTGACGCCGGGAATCAAATTGGGAGTGATTTCTCTGCTGGTACTGGCGGTCACGATTGTGACCCGTTATCCCTTGCACCTGAGATGGCGGAAAACATTTGTAATCACAGCATGCGCCGCGTTGTATTTCAACGTCTTCGTGTTCGTGGTGCAGTCGTTCGAAAAGATCGCTCCGCTCAGAGCACTCGCACCCACGCAAAAGGAGCCGCCGTTTGCAATCGCGCAACTGACCGTCCTCGGCCTCTTCATTATTCTCACGGTATTGGCAGCGAGGAATTTCCGAGCCGAGCCAGTGGCAGCCAAGTCCGCATCCGCAGCTGCTTGAACCCGGTTGTGCGCTGAGAAGATAGCTGCGCCCTGCCTCTGCTGTCGCAGTTTTATCGCCTGGAACTCCACACGCGGTCTCTCCCAGCACTAGGCACCTCTAAGCCTAGTCTTGCCTATTGCGATTTTGCTGATGCTTGCGCGCTGCCTCGGACGATCTGATTGCGGAGCCATGCATGCGCGGAATCATCGGCAAAGCGCTCGTGCCAGATCATCCGCATGCAGAATGGCGGGATGCTGAACGGAAGCTTGCGAACGGCGAGGCGCAGCGATTGGCGATAGTGCTCCGCCAGGCCGGAAGGTACAACCGCGATGAGCGCGGAATTTGCCACCAACAGCGGCACGGTAAGCAGATGTGGAGTGGTGAATGCCAATCTCCGCTGCACGCCCAACGGCAGTAGCAGATCGTCGATCAGCCCTTTGCGCTCCGGCTTGGCAAAAATTCCAATATGGCTCGGCTTAGCGAAGCCTTGGAGCGTCAACCGCTGCGGCCGCATTACCGGATTGTCTTTTCTGCCGATGCACACATTCTCCTCGCTAAACAAGTCGCAGGATTGCATGGAGCTGTCGAGCGCATTGGCGGCGGGAAAAAAGCCAATCGCCATATCGACGGCGCCTGCCCGCAGGAGATTTTCAGGGGCGGCGAAAATCCGCTCATGCCGCCTTACTCGAATCTGCATGGCCGGCGCCATCGCCGTGACATCTCGCATCAGGCGGCGCAAGACCATCAGCTCGGCGTAATCGGTGGTTGCAACGGTGAAGGTTCGATCCGAATGAGTAGGGTGGAACGATCTGCTCGGCGCAATCGCGCTCCTCAGCTGCGCCAAACCGCTGCGCACGGGCTCGCTGAGCGCGCGGGCGCGCGGCGTGGGCACCATTCCGTGGCGGGTGCGAATAAATAAAGGATCGTCAAACAGTTCGCGCAGTTTGCGCAGAGCGTTGCTCATAGCGCCCTGCGTGATTCCCACGCGCGTCGCGGCGCGTCCTACATTTTGCTCGCTGAGCAGCGCCTCAAACGAAACCAGAAGGTTGAGATTCACCGCAGTAATATTCATGGATGTGGAGTTTATGCATTCGTATTATCAATGAAACGAATGTAAGGATTGGACGTCTGTTAGGGAGATATGGGAGCAAACAGCGATATGAGTCTTTATCCGGCGGGAAAGAGATGGTTCATTGCGGCGGCTGTCCTCACAGTTGCATTCTGTGTTTTTTGCGAATGTTCCGTGTGCCAGACGGTCGCGGGCGGGAAGGCCTCCTCAACATCTGCAACGCCTACGCAGGATTTGCCTTCGGCGAAGCGGCTCAACGGCTGGCTTGCCGCTTACAACAGCGGCGACAGGACTGAGCTGCAAAATTTCTACAGCAAGTACTTTCCCCGGCGCGAGGCGATGTTGGACGAAGAGTTGCAGCGGCGCCGAAACATGACCGGCGGCTTCGATTTCAAGAAACTTGCCGCGTGCGAGGCCACGCACTGCTCGGCAATATTAAAGATGCGCGACCTCGAGCAATATGTTCAACTGGAAGTCGCGGTATCACCTTCCGAACCCCATACCATCGAACAACTCGAAATACAGCCGATTCCCAGACCGGCAGAGTTTCCTTCACCGCGATTGTCGGAGTCGGAGGCCATTGCCGAGTTGCGCAAGAAGTTGCAAAGCCAGGCGTCAGCCGATGAATTCTCCGGCGCGGTGTTGGTCGCCAGGCATGGCCGGCCGATCTTCCGCGAGGCGTACGGATTTGCCGATCGCGACCGCAAGATCGCCAACACTCCCGAGACGCGCTTTCGTCTTGGCTCGATGAATAAGATCTTCACCGCAGTGGCCGTGCTTCAGCTGGTGCAGGCAGGGAAAATCGGGCTCGACGATGCGGTGGGCAAGTTCATCCGCGACTACCCGAATCAGGAAGTGGCTACCAAAGTAAAGATTAAGCATCTGCTGACTCATACCGGCGGCACGGGCGACATCTTCGGGCCGGAATACGATGCGCATCGCAACGAACTGCGCACGTTGGCGGATTATGTGAAGTTGTACGGGAACCGCGGCCTCGATTTCGAGCCGGGCACAAACCGCGCTTACAGCAACTACGGTTTTCTGCTGCTGGGTCGCATCATTGAAGAAGTGAGCGGGAAAAGCTATGACGATTATGTCCAGGAGCACATCTTCGCGCCCGCGGGGATGACGCGCACGGGCGCCGAGCCGGAAGACACGGCCGTCCCCGACCGCGCCATCGCGTATACCAAACCAGGGCCAAACGCGAGCTGGACGCCAAACACTGACAGCCTTCCTTATCGTGGGACCTCAGCGGGTGGCGGCTATTCAACCGTGGACGATCTTATGCATTTTGCCAATGCGCTCACCAGCAATCAGCTGCTGAATGCGAAGTCGCTCGATCTGCTGATAAACGGAGAACCGATGACGCCCGGCGGCAGGAGCCTTCCCTTCGGTTCCGGCGGACGCAATTGGGATGGAGTGAAGTACTTCGGCCACAATGGCGGATTCCCTGGAATGAATACGGATATGGAAATTTCGCCTCAGTCGGGTTACACGATCATCGTTCTATCGAACTTCGATCCACCAGCAGCGCAGCGCATCTCCGAGTTCATCGGAAGCCGCTTGCCGGAACGCGCCGCGAGCGAGGGAGTTGGTAATTAGAAGACAGTGGAATCTTTAACCCACGGCTAACGCCAAGTGGGCCATGGGAGCGTCTCCTTCGAGCTGTGTATAAAGGAAGGAGCAGCGCGAAGCGCGGAATTCTTGTAGGCCATGGGCGTGAGCCGTAGCAACGAGAGGATGGATCATAAGCCCGGCAGGGCGGCATTCCTGATGTGCTTTTGCCACCCGGAAAGAGTGCCATCGACATTCCACAATGAGGATCAAGAAAGGGGAGCAGCTTCTCGAATCTCCGGCGCGTTCCCCTCGAATCCGATGGGTTTGGTTCAGCGCAAAGACACGAGAATGCCGCCCTTCGGGCTCTCATATGTGGAATTCTTACCCACGGCTAACGCCAAGTGGGCTACCGGAATGTCGCCCTGCGCGTCCGGGGCGGGTTGCAAACCTTCCTGACCCGAGTCCAGTTGCTTAGGCCGACTTGGCCTTGCCAAATCTCTCTTGAGAGCGCACTCGGGCCTTCGCAGCTTCTTCTTCACGATTCTTCGACGGCGCGGAGGTCTGGAGCGACCGCAGTAGCCGAGCGGCGCTTGCAGAAATTTCGTCGATAGCCGCGTGAAACGCGGCTTCGTTTGCGTGCGATGGCTTATTGAATCCAGAGATCTTTCTTACAAACTGCAGCGACGCATTCCGAACTTCGTCGGACGTGACCGGCGGGTCGAAGTTAAAAAGGTTCTTTATGTTTCGGCACATATCGCAATATTAATGCAGCAGCCGCAAGCGATGCGTTGTTCGACCGGCCAAGACTTGAAGCGCTCTTTCTTCGTTTGCATTAGCCTGAAGAAGGGCTTGCTCCATCCGTCGGCTCTTTTAAACTCCCTAATGTCTGACGATCTTGCACTGAAAGCGATAGAGGAAGCGGTTGGACCCGCACCTTGGTACTGGAAAACTTTTAAGTCTATTACGGGAAACTCGGGAAACAAGTTTGCTTGGCGTTTAGCAGATTATGGAAAAGGTCGGCAGTATGTCTTCCTCGAAAACGAGCAAGGTGATTTGAAGTTCGCTGCTCACACACATACTCGGGCCGTGCCTTGGAGCCCAGGTCTGCTCGCCGCTTGGTTTCCGGTGCTTTCCGAAACGCCACCACAAGTTGTGTGCGAGATGCGCATCGTCTGTTTTGATCCAGACAAACTGCCAACGATCACCGGCCCGAAACAGTCTAGCGGGCGCACGTATTACTCTGCTGGCAGAGCACCAATTGCTGAATTCTCAATCGCGGTGGGACTCGCGCCGGGTGCGAACCCTGTAAACATTCCACGTGAATTTCATTCGGAAGAAGAAGTGTTGATAGTCGCTAGCCCAGGTTTGAATGCGACAACTGCAATCTACGCGGTTTATCCAAAGCGGGGGAAAGTCATTGTCTTTCCTCAGCTTTGGTTTAAAGGTTTCGATGAGGGATATCAATGGATAAGTCGCGTGACTCGGCACCCAAGCACTCGCCGATTCGTTGGGGATGGAGTGCGTATCGGCAAATTTGAATTGACGGACGAGGGATGTCACCTGGCAAGGTGGATTGTATGGTAGCGCCGGGAAGACCTTCTCACAGAACTCTTATATCTAGATCAATTGGGAACATCTTATGAGTTGCGTAGCGCGTCATACAGGCGAATTTTTGAACGCCGCAAAGGCCCGCCTTCGCCCTGCTGCGCAGAATCGGATGAATTTTTGCTCGCCGCATCCCGCTGTCGTACTCTTCCCTCGCGCATTTGTTTACATTCATGCGCTAGGACTTAAGACACGTGATATCTCCCGCCAGCTTTTGGCCGACGGCGCTGGGAATTGGTTTCCTGGTTGCCGGGCTCTGCACCTATCGGCGCGAGCTGGTTGCTGAATCTTCCGCGCAGCGAAGGTTCATCGTGCTGGGTCCGGTGTTCGTCGCGGCATCGCTGGCGGCGTTTGCCGGCGAGCACTTTACCGCGGCGCGAAGCCTGGTACCGCTGGTGCCCAAGTGGCTGCCTGCGCGTTTGTTCATCGCTTATTTTGTCGGAGTAGCGCATCTGGCTGCGGCGTTGAGCCTTGTTGCCCGGCGATGCATTCGCTGGTCAGCGTTTTTTCTGGCAGTGATGTTTGCCCTGTTTGTCCTGCTGCTGCATTTTCCCGGCGCACTTCGCCATCCCCACCTGCGCATCGCGTGGATTGTGAGCGCGCGCGAGACAACATTCTCGTTGGGTGCATTGTCGTTATTTGCGACCGCAATCCGCAGCCGCTCACCCAATGTTGCGAGACGCGTGGCCGGCGTCGCGCGGGTATGGACAGGGATGGTCCTGATCTTCTTTGGCATCGAAAACATCCTGTATCCGCAATTCTCACCCGGCGTGCCCGACACCATGCCGACCGCGTCCTGGATCCCACTACCACACGTTCTGGCTTACCTCACGGGAGTACTGTTGATCGCGTTCGGGATCGCAATGCTGGCCAGGAAATATGCAGTCTCGGGCGGTGCTTCGGCAGGATTACTGATGCTGCTGTTGACGCTTGCTCTCTACGTGCCGCAGTTCTTTCTTGCCGGCAACGTTGCCGACCGGGTGAACGCGATTAACTTTATCTTCGATACGCTGCTATTTTCCGGGACGATGCTGCTGGTGACGAAGCTGCTGCAAGCTGCTTCTGAGCTGCTGAGCTTCTGAGCTCCTGAGCTGCTAAGCCAAAGCAACTGCAAGAGCAAAACAAAAGATCTTCGACTTCGTTGGACTCGCGCTTTGCGCGATTCCAACTCCGCTCAGGATGCTGCAAGATGAGTGTTCAGCTGGAACGCGAGTTCGCGTTCCCTCAGGATGCCGGAATTCGGGTGGGTTTGACTGACGGCTGAGCGCTGAGCGCTGAATGCTGAGCCCTGACCGCTGATTGCTGCGTTCCGCTTATCGCCTATTGCTTATCGCTTACTGCCTACCGCTTCCTCACGCATCCTGCATATCCGACGAATGGCGCCGCAGGAGGGCCGGAAGGTTCTGCGAGAACGCCGACCTTGGGACCACCATGTCGCAGCCTGCTTCCTGGGCTTTGAGCTTGAGGTCGCCTTGCAGGTGAGAGAGAAACCCTACGATTGACGTCTGCTTCTTGAGCTTGTTTTTCAATTTGGGAATCGTGATCAGCGGCTTGGCGTTGGCATTGTTCAGATCGAAGATGATGAGCGAAGGCTTTTCCTGTTCCTCGCTGGTGAGGCGGTCGATGGTTTCCTTTTCCGCCTTCACGAACTCCACTTTGATTCCCAGCTTGCGCGCGGTCTCCTGAATTTTCGCCAGAAAGAAGAGGTCGTCGATGAAGCAGACGATGCGCGACGGAGAATCCGCTGCGGCCGGCAACTCGCCGGCAGCGCCATTGACGTCGGGCTGTGGCGCGCTTCGTACCGGACCGCGATAGCGTCCGTTCTGCTGGCCAAAGTCGTCGGGCTGAGAGTTGCGATAGCTGTGATCCATGGGACCAACGAACTGCACGCTGCTGCCATGGCGACGGCGTCCGCGGCCCTGATGGCCGCCCTGTCCTCCAGGCCCGCGCATTCCGCGCTGATCCTGGTTGCCCGGCTGGTTGTGCTGTCCTTTGCCGCGACGATGGCGGCGGCGTCCCCGGTGGCCGGGGTGCTGCGGCTGGTTCGGTCCTTTATTCATCGACGTCCTGTGCGTGCTTCTGTTGAAACGAGATTTGTGCGTTCGCCCCGGCGGGCTTGCGCTGGATGGGTCAATGCAGCCTCGATGGGCTGGCCCACACGGTCCCTCGGATTGCGTTCACCTGCAAGCGGTCTCTGGTCAGAATGCGGAAGCTCCAGCTTCGCTTGGGATCTTTGTTATGAAAAACGCTCGCGATCTAACTATTGTTCCAACGCGCTCCGGCTTCGAGAATCGACTATGTTCGGAAATCCCGGCCGTCAGCGCGGGTGCCGGCACCTGGGTGTGCGGCAATCGGAAGACAAGTTAGATGGTACCCGGGGAGGGGAACGGATGCAAGTGGAAAGAAACGAAGAATCGGGTATCGGGCCATCGGGCCATCGTGATGACCCAGCGTCGGTAAGCATGCGAGTTCGATTTTGCCAAAACCTCAGCCGCGATTCAGTCTCAGGGTTTCAGATCACCCGATCACCCGATGACCCGATCGCCCGATCTTTTACACTTCTGCCGTGCCTCGCAATTCGCTTGTCGAGTACGTTGAGCAGTTTTCGCGGTATGCGCGGGACTCGGCCTGCGTGTGGCCGCAGGGATTGCGCACAGTTCGCTGGAACTATGACGAGCTGAGGGCACATGCGGAACGATTTGCAACTCTGCTGAAAGATCGCGGCATCGGCAAGGGCGATCGCGTGATGTTGTGGGGCCCGAATTGTGGCGAATGGCTTGCCACATTTTGGGGATCGCTGCTGCGGGGAGTGGTCGTTGTGCCAATGGATCGTGCCGCGTCCCCGGAGTTTGCTGCGCGAGTTTATCAGCAGGTGAGCGCGAAGCTCCTGGTGAGTTCGCGCGAACTGAGCGTTGCTTCCGCTCCGAGCTTCCATTTTGAACAATTCGCGTCACTTCCTGCCACTGGCTCTATCGATGCGGCGGCGTGCACGCGCGATGACGCAGTGCAGATCGTCTTCACCTCGGGCACGACCGGCGACCCGAAAGGCGTGGTGATTACGCACGGCAATGTGCTCGCCAACCTGGAGCCCATTGAGCGCGAGATACAGAAATACTTGAAGTATGAGCGGATCTTTCAT
>JAFAUE010000482.1 GCA_019243475.1 Acidobacteriota bacterium
TGCAACACAGGCCAACCAGTGCACCGCGCAGCAGTTTGCCCATGTCGTCCTCCTTGACGAGAATTGAAACAGCGAGCCGACCATAAGAGCGATCCCGAATCCGTCAAGAGATTTCAAACCACCGAGGCACAGAGACACCGAGAAAAAGGGAAAGAGAGAGATGCGATTCCCTCTACCCGTCCTGCTTTTCTCTGTGCCTCTGTGTCTCTGTGGTTAAGCGGCTGTGCAAAAATAACTTCAGCATTCGTGTAAAATGAACTTACCACCCTGATGAACGCTCAAGGAGGTGAGTTCATATGGTTACAAATCATGTTCGTGCGATCCATCGCTGTAATTGCTCGGTTTGCCGACACCATCCGCGTGCGGCGGTTGCGAAGGAACACCGGGCGATCAATCGTCTGCTGGCTGCGGCAGACGAGAGGTTGCGAAGGCTTCTGGCAGGCTTGCTCGCGTCGAAGATCGGTCGTGGCGGCATCCAGCAGTTGGCGCGGATCACGGGAATGCATCGCAACACGGTGGCGCTGGGCAAGCGGGAACTGCGACAGAAGCATCGCTTCCCCAGCAATCGCGTGCGACGATCCGGCGCTGGCCGAAAGCGCTTGGAGGAAAAACGCCCGGGGCGCTGACGGCCTTGCAGGAGCTTTTGCAGGATGCCACCGCCGGCGATCCGATCACCGGCATGAAATGGACGCATCACTCGTTGCGAAAGCTCTGCAAGGCCCTGCGTCGGCGCGGAGTGAGATTGTCGCCGCATACCTTGGCGCGTTTGCTGCGCCGTCTGCGTTTCTCGCTGCGAACGTGTCGCAAGCAGAAAGCGGGCATCCGTCATCGGGATCGTGATCGACAGTTTCGCTACCTGCTTCGGCTGCGCAACTGGTATTTGACTCGAAAATTGCCCGTAATTTCCGTGGATTCCAAGAAAAAGGAGCTGGTCGGGAATTTCAAGAATCCAGGACGGTCGTGGCGTCGCCGTCCGCATCAGGTGTTGGACCACGACTATCCATCGTGGGCCAAAGGTCGAGCCAACCCGGCGGGGATTTACGATTTGGCCCACAACGATGGCTACATGGTGATTGGCATCTCGCAGGAGACGCCCACCTTCGAGGTTGCGGCCATTCGTCGCTGGTGGCTGGATGTCGGGCACCAGCGCTATGGCAACGCGTCTCGGTTGCTGATCGAGGTGGACGGTGGAGGCGCCAACGATCATCGCAAATGGGAGTGGAAGTACGCCTTGCAGGAATTCGCCGACGAGTTCGGGTTGACCATCACGGTGACGCACTATCCCCCGGGAGCATCGAAGTGGAATCCCATCGATCACCGCATGTTCAGCTTGATCAGCGCGAACTGGGCCGGCGAACCGTTGCGAAGTTACGAAACGATCTTGAAGTACATTCGGACGACGCGCTCGGATACCGGTTTTCATTGTCGCGCTTGTCTCGACGAACATGCCTACGAGAGGCGAAAGATCACTGCCAAGCATAAGGCATCGATCCGACTGAAACGTCGGACCGTTAACCCTGACTGGAACTACACGATTCGCCCGCATTAGTGGTCGCCCAATCAGCTGAAGTTATTTTTGCACAGCCGCTAAGCGCCCGCGTTCGCATCCTTGAGCAGCAGTTCATTGATTCGCTGCGCCAGCGCCAGCGGGTCCTTCACCTTCGAGCCCTCCAGAATGACGGCCTGGTCGTAGAGCAAGCGGGCGTATTTTTCGAGCCGGGCGTCGCTATTGTCCTTCTCAAGCAGGTTCTGCATCGCCTGCACGAGCGGGTGCTCGGGATTGACCTCGAGGATGCGCTTGCTCGCGGGCAGCGCCTGGCCCTGCTGCATGCGAGCGAAGAAACGCTCCATGCTGGCGCTCATCGCGTGCTCGTCGGCGACCAGGCACACGGCGCTCTCTTTCAGGCGCGTCGTGAGCCGGGCGTCGGCGATGTCGGCGAGCTTCTCCTTCAAGTAAGCGCACAACGGCGCGAAGCGCGTCTTCGTCTCGTCCGGCACCTGCGCCGCGTCGGCGCTCGCCCGATCGATCGCCTTGAGCTGCTTCCCCTTGTACTCGCGCAAGGAATCGATCACGACCTCGTCGGCCGGGTCGGTCAGCAGCAGCACCTCCCAGCTCTTTGCCTTGAAGCTCTCCAGGAGCGGCGATTGCTCGAGCAGCTCGCGACTGTCGCCGGCGATGTAATAGATCTCCGTCTGATCGCCCGGCATGCGTTCGACGTAATCCGCGAACGACGTGAACTTGCCCGCGTCGGTTTT
>JAFAUE010000097.1 GCA_019243475.1 Acidobacteriota bacterium
AAGCAGTACGCCTCCCGCGCAGCCGGCATCGGTCAGCGGCGGCTCGGAGGTCTACTTGATCTCGTCTGATGGCTCACCCAGCCGCATTTGGACGTCGAAAGACGACCTCGTGTACTCGCTCACCTTTTCGAGCAGCGGACAATTGCTTGCCGGTACCGGCAATCGCGGCCACATCTACGAGATTCAGGCGGGCTCGCACTCTGGCGATTACCTGGATCTGGAAAAGCTGAGCGCGAACCAGGTCACATCGATGGCTCGAACCAGCAATGGCGCGGTATATGCCGTGACTGCCAATTTGGGAAAGCTGTTCGTGCTCGGCCCTGGTTTGCAGCCCGACGGAACCTACGAGAGCGACGTCTTTGACGCGCGCAGCTTTTCGAACTGGGGACGGGCTGAGGTGCGCGGCTCAGGGGACTTCGACTTCTTCGCTCGCAGCGGCAACGTTGACAATCCCGACCGCAACTGGAGTCCGTGGACGAAGATCGATCTCAAAAACTCGCAGCGGCTGCCGATTCCAGCGGCGCGCTTCGTGCAGTGGAAGGTAGCGCTGCGTCCAGGCAATTCAGGCGCGGGCATTGATTCGGTAGCGCTTAACTATCTGCCTAAAAATATTGCGCCGGTGATCGAAGACATCAGCGTGCAGGTCGGCGCCCGCATTACCTCGCTTCCATCGCAAAAGCCGGCCACCGAGAGCGTGACGATTCCACTCGGCAATACAGCTCCGATCGCCTCTCCTTTGCATTTCGATTCGCCGCCTGCCGCAGTCAAAGACCGAGACTACATCGCCGTGCGCTGGAGCGCGCACGACGACAACGACGACGATCTCGTCTATGCGATCTACTACCGCGGCGACAACGAGACGGAATGGAAGCTGCTCAAAGACAATCTCAGTGACAAGTTCTATTCGTGGGATTCGAGCCTTCTGCCCGATGGAGGATATGAGGTGAAGGTGTTGGCCTCCGATGCGCCGTCGCATTCTCCGGAAGAGGCGCTCACTGACGAGAAATCCAGCCCGCGCTTTGAAGTGGACAGCACACCTCCTCAGGTGCAGGCGCTTCAGGCGAAGGTGGAAGGCAGCACAATGCACATCAGCTTCCGCGCGGCCGATACGTTCTCGCCAATCAAGCGCGCGGAGTACTCCATCGATGCCGGCGATTGGCATTACATTGAGCCCGTCGGCCAGATCTCTGACTCTCGCACCGAGGAGTACGACTTTACCGCCGCTATGCCGCTGGGAGAGGCGGCTGCTTCAGTCCCGCAGGCAAATGGCAGGAAGTCGAAACGAAGCTCTCGCTCACGCGACGCGGGCGGCGACGATCCACCGCAATCCGATCAGGCGCAGGTGGTGAATCCTGGCGAGCACGTGGTGGTGGTGCGGGTTTGGGACCGCTTTGACAACATGTCCGCCTCGAAGACGGTGACGAAGTAGAGCGAGCATCAGGGCACAAAATAGGTCACGAAGAACACTTGCTTCGTGGCCTTTTGTGTTTGCTGTTATGTCCTTCGCGTCGGCCGTCCGAGGTTGGCTAAGATATTTGGTTTCCTACTCTGCCGATTCGAATTTTCCTTCTACTGCTGTTCACCGGGACTATATTTGCCCAACGCCTTCCGCAAACCGTTGTACCCGCCGACTATCACCTCGCGCTGGATGTCCGAATTGCTGAACGCACTTTTTCCGGCGACGAAACCATCCATGTTCGTTTCAACCAGCCTGCACATGAAGTTGTCCTGAATTCTCTCGACCTCGAGATCGTGGATGCCGATGTGCACGCCGCAGGAAAGACGCAGAAGGCGAACGTGGTGTATGACAAGCCGAGCGAGATGATACGGCTCGAACTGCCGCAGGAGATTCCCGCGGGCGAAGGCACGCTGAAGATCGAGTATCGCGGCAAACTGACGGAAGGCCTCCGCGGCCTCTATCTCAGCAAGAGCTCGCGTCGTATGTATGCAGTCACGCAGTTTGAGGGTACCTACGCGCGCATGATGTTTCCCTGCTTTGACGAACCTTCATTCAAAGCCTATTTCGATCTGAGCGTAACCATCGATAAAGGCGACACCGCCATCTCGAATGGAAGAATCTCTAAGGACACGCCAGTCGGCGCCAATCGCCACCAGATTCAGTTCTCGACGTCGCCAAAGATGTCTACCTATCTGGTTGCACTCGCAATCGGAGATTGGGACTGTCTTTCCTCAAGCGCGGATGGAATCCCGATTCGCGTCTGCGCGGTGCCGGAAAAGAAGCAGTACGGAGCATTTGCTCTGGACGTCGCGACCCACTCCTTGCAGTTCTACGACCGCTGGTACGGCATTAAGTACCCTTTCGGGAAACTCGACATGCTCGCTATTCCCGATTACGAGTGGGGCGGCATGGAGAACACGGCTTCCATTTTCTATCGCGAGAGCGCGCTCTTGTTCGATGAAAAGACGGGTTCCTCTCTCCGCAAACGCTCGCAAGCGACGACCATTGCCCACGAAATCGCACATCAGTGGTTTGGCGACCTGGTGACCGCTGCGTGGTGGGACGACATCTGGCTGAACGAAGGCTTTGCTACGTGGATGTCCGCCAAGCCCATCGAAGAATGGCATCCGGAGTGGCACGCCGAGGAAGATGCCGCAGCCAGCGCGCAGCAGATCATTGGCGTCGATTCGCTGGCCAGCGCACGCGCTATTCATGGGAATCCGAGCACGCCGTCGGAGATCAAGGAGATGTTTGACGGCATCAGCTACCAGAAAGGCGCAGCCGTTCTGCGCATGCTGGAGTCGTATGTTGGTCCCGAGGTCTTTCGCAAAGGTGTGAACGCGTACCTGGCAGCCCACGTCAACGGAAATGCCACTGCCGCAGATTTCTGGACCTCCGAGGCCCAGGCTTCCGGCAAGCCGATCGACAAAATCATGCCAACCTTTGTGATGCAGCCAGGAGTGCCGGAGCTGGCGCTGCAGAACTCCTGTCTTTCGAACCAGGAGAAGATCGACTTTACGCAGAGCCGGTTCTTGATTTCCGGCGAGAGGAACTCGGCGTCTCAGGATTGGCGAATCCCTGTGTGTGTCAAAACGGGAACGAAAGATGTCGACTGGTGCGGCACGGTAATAGAGGAGCGTCAGGAAGAGCGCCTTGCAGCCTGTTCGTCCTGGCTGTTCGGCAATCGCGACGCTGCCGGCTACTACCGTGTGCGTTACACGCCGGAGAATCTGCGCGCCATTGCCGAAACTGCGGAGAGTAGTTTGAATGCCGCAGAACGAATCGCGCTGGTGGAAGACACATGGGCTTTGACGCGCGCGGGCAAGACTTCCGTCGCCGACTTCATGGACTTACTCCAGCAACTTCAGAGCGAGCAGAATCGCCACGTTCTCGGTTCTATCGCGAGCCATCTGGACTATATTCGCGAGTCTCTGGTTCCAAAACAGGACAACGCGAGATTCGATGCGTTCCTTCGGCGCCAATTCTCTTCGCTCGCGGGACAAGTCGGCTGGACGGCGCGCTCCGACGACACGGACGAGCAGAAAGCCCTGCGCTCCACTTTGCTGGATGTCTTGGGCTCGGCGGGCGACGAGGCGGCGATCGCTGCAGCACGCAAATTAGTGGACCAATATCTGAGCGACCCGCGAAGTGTTGACTCAACGCTGGTTGGCAGCGCCTTCACCGTTGCTTCCGAGAACGGCGACGACACACTTTACAAGCAGCTGCTGCATCGCTGGACGGCCGGCGCACCTGGAGACGCGTACAACCTCTATTTGCTCTCGCTCACGCAATTCTCGCAGCCGGCCCTGATAAAGCAGACGCTTCAACTTGTGGACGAAGGAAAAATACGACAGCAGGACTATCCGCGCTTCTTTGGGGAACTGCTCTCGAATCCTGCGGCTCGCGGGCAGACGTGGTCCTACCTCAAGGAGCACTGGAATGACTTGTCACAGAAAGTGACATCCTTCGGCGGGGCAGGAGCGGTTTCAGCCTTGGGCAGCGCTTGCGATACGAAGATGCGCGGCGATGTGCAGGACTTCTTCAACAGCCATCCGGCCCCAGGAGCGCAGCGCGCCGTACAACAGAGCCTGGAGAGGATGGACGCATGCGTGGCTTTTAGAGAAAAGCAAGGCGCATCGTTTCAGCAGTGGATTGAGAAACAGTAGCCCTCAGCGTGCGCTCTGCGTGACCTGATTCGTCTGCGGCTTGGGCTGATGTTCGAGCACTCCTGAATCTACCGTGGCGCCGGCGCGCGAGATGGTTTGAAAATACAGTTTGTCTCCGCTGATTTCCACGAGCATGAATGTTCGATCAGTATCGAATCCTTTAACCATCATGTCAGAATCCCTGCGCAGATTGCCGTAACGCAGCTCGCCGGAATTTCCTACCAGGAAGAAGTAAATCCCTTCTTCCGGCTTGAAGCGCTCATACACGTGATCGTGTCCTGACATCACGACATTCATTCCGTACTTTTCGAAGATCGGCATGAGCAGATTGCGCAGATCGACATCCGAGCCGTGAAAGCGGCCGTCGGAGTAAAGCGGATGATGGAAGTAGGCGATCTTCCAATGCGCATTCGACTCGCTTAGTTGGTGCTGTATCCAGTCGAGCTGCGTGGCATCCATGTAATTGCTGTCGAGGACGAAAAACTGCACTGGGCCTTTTTTGAATGTGTAGTAGCGTTGGCCGTTCATGTTGAACGGCTTGTAAAGAGTTTCGTTGGAGTTGTCGTGATTGCCGAGGCAGGCATAGAACTTGACGCCGGCCTCGAGCAGCGGCTTGTAGGGCTCGTCGAATTTGCGTTCGAAATCTGAGGGCTTATGCCCGCCGTAGATGTTGTCACCCATCATGACAACAAAGTCATAGCCGACAACCTTGCGGTACGCTTCCATCTCCGCGGCAACTTCGTATTGCGGCGTGTCCCCGGTTCCGTTGTCACCAATCACCGCGAAGCGGACGGACTTATCTTCCAGCGGAAGTTTGACGTCAACGCGGGGCTGCGCCTGGACAGCGACCTGCGCGGACGCCTCAGAGCCGGCGAGCGCGGGTCGGCTGCAAGCCGTGGCCGCCAGCATAACGAGCAATGCGGCGAGCCGGCGAATCATGAGGATCCGTCCGGAGTTGTAATGTTCGGCAAAACGTCGACGATTAGATTGGCAGCGATGTCGCGCAGCACGAGTTCGCGCCCGACAAAGCGATATTCAAGCTCCTTGGGGAGCTGCGGCAGGTTGAGCAACAGCGACGGAGGCATGGACTGCAGAGGAATACCGTCCGGATAAGCCTGGTTCACGTCGAGGCGGATGCCATGGACGGGCTCGGCTCGAGTGTAGCTTTTGCGGATCTTCTCTCCGTCAGGGCTATTCATCGCCTGGCGCACGAGATGATGAAAGAGGGTCGCGATCTCGGGAGTGAATATGTCCCCGGGAGCGGCGTTGGGCCGCAGGTCACGGATCTTGGCTGCTAATTGGTGCTGATAAGCAGCGATCTGCTGGGCCGACGCCGTGTTCTTCGGCGCGATGAGTCCTGACTGCGCCTTCTGGCGCAGCTTCATGTAGTCGCCCACGCGCTTGCTGAAGTCGGCGGAGATTGCACTGTCGCGGTTTACTGGCGGATTCTGACTCGCTTGACCGCCGGCTTCCACCGCAATGCCGACGGCGAATGCTGCGATAACCGCGGTTGTTCGTACGAACCGCAACGTGTCTAGACCTCCGGCTCCAGGTGTTGTTCCACTACGTCTTCGACCACTTCTTTCACTGCCTGCTTGACTGCTTGCTTCACTGCGCCTTTGACAGTCTCTTCCACCTCATCGGGGTCAATGGCGACGCTGCCGTTAACCCGAAGAACTTCTTTCACAACTTCTTCGACCACAGGCGCAATCGGCGGCAGAACTTTCGTGACGCTCTTCGCGACCTTCTTCGCTACCTTCGCGGCCGGCGGTTTCTCGGTTTCCGTTTCTTCCTCGGCAACATCCCCGCCTTTCCAGTCTTCTTTGAATGTCTTGGTGATGCCGGCGACGATCTCCGCATCGTCGACGATGATGCCGATTTCGCGCCGGGCATCGAGTTCAAGTTCCCGCAAGCTTTGACTGCCGAGGAATACGTCCTTGCCGTCGCGGATCATCGCTCGCGTGTGCAGCCGGAGCTTGGCAAGTTTGCGCAAAGATATCTGGCTGCTGCTGCGCGCCATTTTTCCGATGACTTTAACTTCTACGCCGTCTTTGGCTTTCTCAGAGAGCAGGCGGATCATCTCCGGGTCGGTGATGCGCACGTCGTAGATCAACAGCTCTTTCTTCGCAGCGCGTATGAATTTGGTCAGCTCCTCGCGCGCATTCACCGGACTTACCAGGAAGTTCCGCGACTTCGGTTTGTACGGGCGGCGCTTGGAGTCGGCGTCGAACAAGGCAATCGCTTCATCGACAAGTTCTTCATCTCGCGTAACGATGCCGAAACTGCGGCTGCGTTCGCTATCGAGCCGCGTGAAGTTGAAGGCGAGCAATGCAAGTTCTTTCCCATCGACGATCATCATCTTGCCGTGATAGCGAATCAGATCGTCGGCGGTGCGCGCGACCTTCACCCCGCGGTCAAGGAAGCGCATCTCCAGCTTGCGCAGGTTTTTCTCGCCGCCTCGATTGGTGAAGGCGATCAGCGCGTCGACCGAGACGCCGCGCTTAACGGCGTCTTCCAGCGCCTTTTCGATCTCCAGGCGGTCGAAGCGGAAGATAACGATCTGTACGCTCTTTTTCGCGTTTTCAATGGCCTTGACTAGAGGACCGACACCGTCACCCGGCTGCACCAACAGTTTCAATCGAGCATCACTCCCGCGTTATCCACTCTCGATTCTTTGATGCGTAAAAATGGGTGCAGAACACCCGAATCCCGGGCTTTGCTCGCATTGACTGGGCCCGTCGGCGGCGGCTAGCTGGTGGAAGTCCTTAGCACAGATATCTCCGGAAGCTGGGTGTTCCAGTCACTGCTCACATGTTCAAACGTAAGCCGGAACTCGCGAGTTTGCCCCGGCTTAAGCGGCGAGGATGGGCTTAGAGGGGCTGTATCGATGTAGGGTTCGCGCGTGGTGATCAGTTGCAGACGCTGCGTCTCTTTTTGCACGACCTGACCCAGGCTGTCGCGAAAAAGGATTTGTAACACGACGTTGTTGAGGTTCTTGCTGCCGTTGTTGGTGATCTTGCCTTCTATATAGGTCTGTTGCTGGCCGGCAAAGTTGTCGGCCGTGCTCATAGTCGGTGAGGCGATGGCAAGATTTGCGGCATAGGGATCGACCGCCGCGGAGGCATTGGTCTGGTTTGACCCACTACGGCCAAAAACGATGAACAGCACGACGATGACCAGAACCGCTCCGGCGCCGATGGCCAATGGCACCAGCGGGGGACGCGATTCCTCTGAGGACGGGGACGGCGCGCCGAATGAAGGCAGAGGAGTAGGCGACTCTCCCATACGGGGATTGTACCGCTGCGGCTCTCCGGCCTTCGCTGCGTTTGTTAGCATCGCCACATGGCGCTGCTCGAGCTCCGGCAGCTAACGAAGGTTTATCGCCGCGAAGCCCAGCTCTTTTCCGGCAAACCGGCGGAAGAGTTTCGCGCCGTCAACGAGGTTTCGCTCGAGATATTCGCCGGCGAGACACTTGGATTGGTGGGCGAATCCGGCTGCGGCAAGACTACATTGGGACGGATGGTCCTGCGCCTGGTGGAACCGACCTCGGGCAAGGTGATTTTTGACGGCCACGATGTTCTCACCGCTTCCGGCGCAGAATTGCGCCATCTGCGCCGCGACATGCAGATCGTGTTTCAGGATCCCTTTGCTTCGCTGAATCCGCGCATGCGCATCTTCGATATCGTGCGCGAACCATGGTTGATTCACCGCGGCGACAAGGCCCAAAATGGAACCGGCGACCACCAGGTGCGAGCTCGAGAACTGCTCGCAGCGGTAGGGCTCGAAGAAAGCGCGCTGTTGCGCTATCCCCACGAGTTTTCCGGAGGACAACGGCAGCGCATCGGCATCGCTCGCGCCCTGGCGCTTCGCCCCAGGTTTCTCGTGCTGGATGAACCGGTTTCCGCGCTGGATGTGAGCGTCGGCGCACAGATCGTGAACCTCCTCGCCAGACTGCAGCGCGAGTTTGGTCTTACCTATCTATTCATCTCCCATTCCATGCCGATCGTGCGCTATTTATCGACACGCATTGCGGTCATGCGCAAAGGGGAGATTGTGGAGATAGGCGAGGCAGAAAAGATCACATCCGCCCCACAGCACGAGTACACAAAAACTCTTCTCGCGGCCACGCCGGAGGTGGAGGCGTTTTGAAAGGAGCAGTCAGCGGTCAGCACTTAGCACTCAGCACTCAGCACTCATCATTTAGTCAAAACACGGTCTTTTAACTAAGTCACCCCTGGGCGGAAGTTGACGCCGGACAGCCTGTTTCGGTGCGATGTTTCGCAACCAGCCCGGAGCATGCACGGATGGGTCTGACTGCTGATAGCTGATTGCTGATAGCTGACTGCTGATAGCTGACCGCTGACTACCGACCGCTTCTCAGCTTCTCCGTCCAACCTGAGCGGCAGCTTGGCATCTAACAATTCTGTGATTCGGTTCAGCAGGGGCCTGATTTTGCCGCTTATGACGCTGGCGGTGCTTGCTCCGAGCCTCTGCGCGTTGCCGATTCAGCCGACTCCGAAGCAATTGCTCGAAGAGCTGAGGAGGCCCAAACGGGACTTTATTCCCGCGCGGGTTGGCTGGGACGAGGGACGGCAGCCAGTTCACGACTTCAACGTGACGTTTGAGCTGTATGGGCCGCAGGCCACGGCGCGCGCGGTGCGCGCTTCAGTCTTAGCGGCGCTGACGCCCGATCCGGTTGCGATGGCGGCATTGCTCTTTTGCGCTTTTGCGTTGCGCTGGATGCGAATGCGCCATCAAGACGCAGGCGAAAAGATTGAGCAGGAGTTGACGGCCCAACCGGTAGTTCTACCTAAGGCCGCCTGAATCACACGACGTTACACCGCGCGGAAAGCCGGCCTTAACTGGCCGGAAGAAGAAGGCTTCCGAACCACCTCGGTTTCGCTCCGCAAACGGAGCGAAATGATCCTGAATCGGGTGGGAGGAAGCCTTTCCCTTTTGCTGCTTGTTGCGGGGAATCTGGATTCAGCACCAAACGCAAGGTCCTTCACCGGCCGTCGTCCGCCGTCGCGGACTCCTTGGCTCAGGATGACAAGTGCGCTAGCTGCAGTAGCGGGTTGCCGATTGCTTACTGCGGCTGGCTGCTGGCAACGCCGGTAGCGCCTGCGGCTGAGGCGGTTGCCCGCGCCGCGGCGCGCTCAGCAATCGCTCGCCTTGCGTTGTCGGCCAATTCCTTCGCCTGAGGCAGAAGCTCCAGAGCTTTCAGCACCTGAGGATCGGATTCCGCCTGCACCTTCAAACCTTCCTGCTGACCAAACTCGGAGACAAACAGTTCGGCTTTGATGTGCGACGAAACCCAATCCTTTTCGGAGTTGAGGTCGGCTTCGGTGTAAGGGATCTTTTCGTCGTCCAGGAACTTGCGGAAGTCCTGGATGACGGCGTCGGTTACTTCGAAGTCCTTGGCTACGTGGCGATTGATGAGGTAGTGCTTGGCGAAGTTGAAGAAAGCGTAGTGCTCGACCAGAGTGTCCTGGAAGCGCGTAGCTTTGGGCGTGGCGATTTTCACGTCAGGCGTAATTCCACCACCGCCATAGACTGTGCGGCCGCTGTCAGTGAGCTTTACTTCTTTCCCGGCGGTCGAGTTCTGCTGGTCCTCGTGGTTGTAGTAGTAGTCGTAGAGCGAGATTCCGGTGTACTCGCGCTGGATGAGCCTTCCGCTCGGCGTGTAGTACTTGGCCGTCGTCAGCGCTAAGCCGGTGTCATAAGAGAGCGGATACACCGTCTGCACCAGTCCTTTGCCGAACGTGGTCTCACCGACCACGAGTCCACGGTCGTGGTCCTGAATTGCACCGCTCACGATTTCAGCCGCCGACGCCGTGCCGCGATTGACGAGCACGACCAGCGGGTAGTCCCTTCCACTATTTCCATGGGCGGCGCGATAGACCTTCTCCGGCGAATTGCGGCCGTGATGCGAGACGATCACCTGTCCCTTGTGCAGGAATTTGTCGGCAACGTCCACGCCTTCGCTCAGCAGTCCGCCCGGATTCTGCCGCAGGTCGAGGATCAAACCCTTCAGGTCGCCCTGCGATTGGAAGCTTTCCAGCGCCTGGCCGACTTCATGCCCAGTCGTCTCTGTGAATCCATTCACGTGCATGTAACCGATGCCGGGGCGAATCTCGAACGCCAGATCGACGCTGTAGCGCGGAATCTCGTCGCGCACTACGCTGAACTCGATCGGCTTCTCCGAACCCTCACGAATGATCGTGATGTGAACCGTAGTGCCCTTGGCGCCTTTGAGCAGATCGGCAACTTCCGTCGTCGTCATGTTGTCGGTGGATTTGCCATCGACGGCAGCAATGATGTCGCCCGGCCGAATTCCGGCCTTGTATGCCGGCGTCCCGACGAACGGCGCAATCACAATGACTTTATTGTTGCGCGGACCAACCGACATTCCCACGCCGTAGTACTTGCCGCGCTGATCTTCGCGCAGCAGTGCATACTGCTTGGGATCGAAGAAGTTGGAGTGCGGATCCAGCACCCGCAGCATTCCCGGAATGGCACCGTTGTAAATGGCCTTATCCGGATTCACCGGCTCGGCGTAGTTCTTCTCCACCAGGTCGTACACCTGGGTGAACTCCTTCAGGTTGTCGCGAATTTCCGCATCGCTGGAACCTTCGACGGCCACGGTTCGCTGTCCGAAGACCGCGCCCATCAGACCGCAAAGCAAAAGGACAAAGAGGACGAAGAAGAGAGAACTGCGGGAACTACGAGCCATGCTGTTTGGACGTCCTTGAGCGCCGGACGTTTATCAAGGCCGCCACAGCCCAGGAACTTAAAGCTGCGGGGATGAAAATCGGCCGGAAGCCAGTATTTCGTTGAGTATAGCATCGGTCTTCGAGACTCCAAGGAATTCCCGAAGGCCGATGAACTCCTGGGCTTTAGATGCGGAGAGCAGCTCCTGAGCTTCTAAGCTGCTCAGCTTCTTAGCCAAAGGCCCTGCTCCATTTTTTGGGCGTCACTAATTGCGAGAGAGGGATTCCACAAACCGGCCCGGCGGGCCGGAAGCTTAGCAGCTGAGGAGCTTAGCAGCTTAGAAGCTTTTGCCGCCTTCGTACCCGCACGTTATCATTGGCTTATGCAACTCGGCTTCCCGGAAATGATGTTCATCTTCATTCTTGCCCTCATCCTCTTTGGGCCGAAGAAGTTGCCGGAAATTGGCAAGCAGATCGGAAAAGGACTGTCGGAATTTAAACGTGCCAGTCGCGAATTCCAGTCTCAGATTGAGGATGAAGTGCGCAAACTGGAAGTGGAAACCGATCTCAAGAATACGATTGCACCCATTTCGCTCACAGAAACAGTCGCGGCACGCCCCCCTGCACTGACCGTCGGCAACGGCGGCGAAACGCCTATTTCGTCGGTCGAATCGGCATCGACTCCCGAAATAGCCGCCGCAGCCTCCGAGCCCGACCACGCGCTCGCCGCCTCCACACCGAAAGCCGACTCGGCGGGAAATGCCTGATCTCGAGGACTTAACCGAACGAGCACGCAGCGAAGTGGTAAGCCGGGCGGAGCTGCCCGGCATGTCGCTGCTAGAGCACCTCGAAGAGCTGCGCCGCCGGATCATCTGGTCGGTCGTCTTCATCGGCGCCGGTTTCTGCGTCTGCTACTGGTTTCATGAGCAGATTTACGAGCTCATGCAGCGTCCAATCACGTTCGCGCTGCGCAATCATCACCTCGACACCCAACTCGTCTATACCAACCCGACCGATCCGTTCAACATGTACCTGAAGATGGCGCTGATCGGCGGCATTTTTGTTGCGTCACCGTTGGTCCTGTATCAGGTTTGGCTGTTCATTTCGCCGGGGCTCTATCGCCATGAAAAACGATATGTCGTGCCCTTTATGGTTGCGACGGTCGGGCTCTTTATAT
>JAFAUE010000114.1 GCA_019243475.1 Acidobacteriota bacterium
GTGAATCCCCAGGCTTGCAGCAGGTCTGGTGGAACAAACTTCTGATCTTTATTCTTGCGCGCCCATTCCTTTAGCGGTTCTGAACCAACAAACTCGTCGGGACTAAGCCGGAGCTTCCGTGTTTCCATCTCGAAGGCACTAAGGACAGGTGGGAAAGAAACCAGAGGCTGTGGTTGGCACCAGTTCGGATTACCGCGCTGCTTGGACATTCTTAAGTTGTACCACCGAATGCGCTCCGATTTGTCGCCGATGTGAAGGGACGAACGTTTGTTGAATGAAATGGTGCAGCGCGAATCGTGCTTTCCATGGCAAAGCGCTTCTCTCTCGCTTTCGCGGGCCGCGTGTGACATCATCCCGAGATGGCAAACAACGAGTCCAAGGCTCCGCCCGAAGGTAAATTCGCGGAAGCGATGCGCAAGAGTAAAGAGAAACGCGCCGGCATGAGGCCGCAGTCTGAGAACCGGGCACCGGCTCAGGAAGAGTCTCCGCTGCGCGAAGAGCCGAAGCCGGCCGACGACACTCTTACCAAGCTCCCGGACTCAGAAACCGAAATCTGATTTCATAGCCGCATCACTGCAATGCCAGGGTTCTCATGCGGCGTTGGACGTTGCCACTTCGCCGGAATTCTGGCTAACGCGATTTCGCGGACGCATCCATTGCAACCCAGCCTGCCTGAACAGCCTCACGATGGTTCGCCGGTTTTCGAAGACTACGCGCAGCCACGACGACTTGGTCAGCATGGGAAAGTAAATCCCACGAAAACAAAGACGCGCCAGGAAGATGTTAATGCGATCGCCGATGTGTTGATCGTCCAGCGCGGCCACCGCCTTGGCCACCGCCTCCGGACTGTAGGAGTTGTCCCAGCCATAGCGCACTTCGGCATGCGCTTCCTCGATCTTCATCTTCAGCGGCGTATGCGCCATCGTGAACGGAGCAAAATCTTTCCAGTGCTGCGGACGCGTCAGCCGTCCCGCAGCCTCCAGCCGCTTGTATAAAGGCGTTGACGGCAGCGGCGTGAGCAGCCCGAAGATCGGCAGTCCCGGAGGCCACGAGCGAACCTGCTGCAGCGTGCGCTCGGCAACTCCCGGCGTGTCATTATCCATGCCAAAAATGAATGACGTGATGGCGTAGATTCTGCGCTTTGCCAGACGCTCGAGCACAGACGCATACTCGCTCGGCTTATTGAATCCTTTATTCACGTCCTTCAGATTTGCCGGATCTACCGACTCCATGCCGATAAAGATCCACTTGCCTCCGGAGGCCGCGATCAAGTCCACCAGCTCTTCGTCGCGCAGCAGATTGGCGCTGATCTGCGCCACCCAAAACACCTGGGCGTTCGCCGCGATAATGTCGCGCAGCAGCGATTTCGTGCGCTTCACATTGATGGCAAAGTTGTCGTCGATGAAAAAGACGGCGATCTGGCCTTGCTCTTTGCGCGCGCGCGCTTTCAGCATGAGCAACTCGTTCACAACGCTTTCATTGGTGCGAAAGCGAATGGAGTCGCCGAAGAATCCCGTGACCGTGCAGAACTCGCAGCCGTAAGGACAGCCTCTTCCCGACTCGACCGGCACAATGCGAAACGTTCCCCAGCCTTCCCGGAAATTCTTGAGCAAGGGATGCATCATTTTGGGAACCAGTTGAAACTGGCCGAGGTCTAGCGTGTCCCACGGAATCCTGGGATACGGATTCAGCGAAGGCTTGCGCTCCTTGCCCGCAGCGTCCACCGGCGCATAGATCTCTTTGAGCTCGCCGCGCTCCGCGTCCTGCACAATCTGCGGCCAGGTCTCATCGGCCTCTCCCAGCGCAACCGCATCGGCATGGCGCGGACCGCCATTGCGTCCCAGCGCTTCGTCGGCTTCTTCCGTCACATGCGGCCCGCCCATCACCACCGGCACGCCGGTAGCGCGGATCGCGTCCGCCATGCGATACGCCTTGGCCACCATTCTGGTCATCGCGCCGATGCCAACCAGTGCAATCTTCTCGTCGCGGACGAACTGCGCAATCTCAGCCTCGTCCATCGCCTTGGCATTGCCGTCGATCAGCAAAACTTCATGTCCCGGCGGAGTAAGCGCCTGGAGCAGGAACA
>JAFAUE010000232.1 GCA_019243475.1 Acidobacteriota bacterium
CCAAACCTGAAACTGGAAACTTGAAACGCTGTTTTTGAAATTGTTCCACGTGGAACAATTATGGCCGCAACACGAGCTGCACCCAGTTACTACCTTGATTCCCTAGCCGGTTTATTGGGGAAAGTTGCAGGATTCAGTACGCAAAAGGCGATTTTGTTCCACGTGGAACAATTTGGGAGATCGCATTCAGCAGTCAGCGATCAGCCTTCAGCAGTCAGCAACGCCGACGCACGCTTGAAACACGTTGGTTTCGGTCTTCGCTGGAAGCTGGCAGCCGGTAGCTGGTAGCCGCATTGTTCCACGTGGAACAATTTCCTGAACGGTCGGAACCGTTCCCGGTAGGGAATGGGTGAGCTAGAGCGGTGATCGAACCTCTTGATCCGGTAGGGTTTATACCGCAGCTCACCTTTGAGGCGGCCGCTAACCCGACCGCTACCGCAGTCGGTTCCGACAGGGGACTCGCCGGCAGCTGGCAGCCGGTAGCTGGTGGCTACATTGTTCCACGTGGAACAATTCACTCGGGACTACTTTCGCCTTATATTCGCCTTATTACGCCAAGCGGGTGCGGTGCGCGGGGGATTGATGCAGAAGCCTTTCTACTTCGTCCACCACCTTCTCCGGATTGGCGGCGTTCACCAGGGCATTCACGCCTTGTGGGAGCGCTCCCTTGAGCTTTTTAGCGCTGCTCACCAGCACGATGCAAAGGTTCGGCTTTACCGCCTTGATGGACTGGGCGACCGACCAGCCGTCGGTTTCCACGAAGCAGGCCTGATCGAGTACGGCAACGTCGATCTCATTGTTTACGCAGATGGCCACGGCGCGATCGGTGGTGAAGCTCTCGACCACATCGTAGCCGGCCTGGGCGAGGTATCGCTTGAGCGCAGAGCTCCGGCGGTCAACCAGCAGCAGCACAGTCAAGAATTGGGGCGCGTGCTTTGGCACTTGCGTATTTTACGGCGGACGAAATCTCAGAGTTTGGATTCACCGTTGGGGTCGGGAAGTTGACCGCCGGCTGCGCAGGATTTTCAGCTTTCCAGGTGGCAGCACGCGGTTCATTGTTCAGCTCGCGCCCGGAATTGGAACTATTGCGACAACGACCGGCTAAGTTGCGACTTCGCAAACCCGACCGCTACCCCAGTCGGTTCCGACACCATTCCCGATACGGGAAAATAAAAAAGGCGCCGGCAGGACCGGCGCCTTCATTTGTCGCAGCCTGTCGCTTACTGCGGACAGGGCAGGGCAGAGTGCGGCAGCAATGTCTCGTCGGGATAACTGAATGCTCCGTCGATTGCGTTGGAGCTCGGTCCCATTTCGAACCATTGCACCAGCGGAATGTTCTGCGGGTGATAGGTGAAGATCTGCTTGCCGTTCTTGACCGCGATCGGAATCGTCGCGTTCGAAAGAACTTCAATCGGATCGCCTTCTTCCAGATTGTTCTGACAGACTTTCGCGTTCGCCGGCACGCCGGGGAACTGCCAGACCGGCGTGGCGTTATCGACGAATGGATCGGCGAAAGACTCTGAAATCTCATGCGACAGCGCGGTTACGTCGAGGAAGCCGCCGCCGAAGAGGCCGGGCGAGATCCAGCTTGCGTACATGGTGACCCAACGGTCCTGCGGCGTCGTCGGAGGATCGTAGAAGTAGGTGTGGAAGCCAAGCACACAGCAGCCGCCGGGCGCATTTGGATTAGCGGTATTTAGGTTGAACAGGAACGTGTTCGGAAACAGAAGCATGCTCACGCCATCGGTGGTGAAGTTCCCGTTGTTGATCTGATTGACGACCTCATTGCCGAAGAAGAAGTTAAACAGCGGCGAGAGCATCAGGACAAACGTGCTGCCGTCGGCCGCGGTGCCGGTGAAGTACGAACGCGCGGTCACGATCGTGCCGTTCGACAGCCGAACATTCACGAAGCGGGGAACGGTGATCGTGGTCTTTGACACAACGGTGGGTGCGAAGTTCGTGTGCCAATTCGGCTTCATCTGGTTGAAGAACTGGGCGCGGTGGATGGCGTCGGCATATTGAATGTGAGCGCCAGTGCCATAGGTCACCCTATTGCTGAAGTTCGGAGACTCGAGGAAGAGGTCCTCGAAAGAATCCATGGACACGGTCTTGAAGACAGTTCCGTCGGCGTTCAACAGCTGCAGGGAAACCTCATCGATCTGCGCCGGCAAAGTGGTGGTTCCGCCGATGAGAGGTGAGTTGCCCATCATGCTGTAGCGCCATAGTTTTCCACCCTGGCTGCTAGGGCCGGCCTGGGCGAAGAAAGCGCCGTCAAAAGTGGGAATAGTGTTGAGGCCGTCGATGCGGGATACATCTGCAGCGGCGCGGGATTTGGCAAAGCTGGGATTGAAACCGCCTCCACCCAAACCGCTGACTACCGTTCCGGTAGTGGCATCGATCACCAGGCTGGATGTGGCCCCGGTATTGCCGGGAAGTTGGGTCGCGTCAACTGGAGCGAGGTCACCGTAACCGGCTGCAGCGCCCGAGACCGCCGCTGCCGCCTCAGGATCGTTCTGCGCGAAACCCATTGTGGCGAACGCGAGCGCGATGGCGAAGCAAAAACTACTAAATCGAAATGTCGAAGTGGACATAATTCTCCTGCTGAAAAGGTAAAGAGCGCCCGCCAATATACATCTACTCTGGAATCCAGAGAAGCTGAATCCTTCCTTATAGTTGAGGAAAATTTCGGGACGAAAGTGGGACAGAGTAAAGGTGTGAAAGCGCTTGCGAGTTTTGTGAGAGAGATTGCGACGGGGACGGAGAAGTTTCACCACGGAGACACAGAGAGCACGGAGGGGTTTGCGAGTTTCTCTGTGCTCCTTTGTGTCCTTTGCGGTTTCGATCGCTCAGGTGGCCGGTCGTCCCTCTCGCTGTGGCTTCGCTGTCCCACTTGCAATCTTTTGCAGATTTCATGCAGCCGAGTGCTGCAATCGGGGCTTGGTTTTCCCTCTTCGGCGCATTCGGCACGACTCCCGCTGTTCTCGGGACGAGCGTCATTGACCTCGATCCAGAGTAGCTGCTAAAGCTCTCTCTCGCACCAATTTCCCTCAGAAGTAGTCCCATTTTGAAAAATCAGTGGAGGTTCTATCGATGCGTGCCACCTTGGCTGCGCTTCTATTCGCATGTCTGCCCCTTCTCGCTGTCGGCCAAATGGCCGACGATCAAGTTTCATCCGACTATCTCTCCAGCCTGAAGGTTGCAGGCGCAAACGGCGCCTCAATCGCTCTGGGTGGCGCACTGGGAAGACATTCCACAGGTAGTGTGCTGGGTGTGGATTCCATTCCCAACTGGAGCAGTAACTTCTACGAACCTGGAATTATCGACAGCTTCGGCGATCTGCAGTTCAACTGGGCGTACACCATGGTCGGCCATGCGCCCTTTGGGCAAGGTCATTCCAGCGACTGGGACGGCGAGAGCACCTTCATCGGCGCTCCCATCGTGCCGGTAAATATCGACCTGCGCAATTTCGACGGCTCTCCGCGCTTCGTGAATGGCATTCGCATGTACCTGGACGCCACACAGTTCGTCAAGCCGGTATTGCAGTCGCCGATCTTCTCGCTTTCTCGATATAGCTCCAGCGGGACGCCCACTCAGTTCACTGACGCGCTCATGCGCGCCGAGTTCTTCAAGAAGTCCGACGACGATTGGCACACTTACCTCGTCCCTCGCGTCGCTCCAGCGCGTACGATGGTCCTGATCAGGGGCACGTACCGTTTTGCGACCGCGCCGGACGGATCGCTGCTCTTTGTGCTGGTCGATCCCACGACGTTCCTCAACGATTTCTTTCCGCCCCCAAGCCTTACCGGTCCTGACAACGCCAGCGTCATCGGCCAGGCAGAAAGCGCTCACGACATCACGACGCGCGACATCTCCACCTTCCTCTTTCCGAACACGTTTCTCAATGTCGGCGGAGGCTTCCTGGTTTTCGGTTTCCACAACTACGA
>JAFAUE010000026.1 GCA_019243475.1 Acidobacteriota bacterium
CGCCAGCTCGCCGTTTCCGACGTGCTCACGATGAAGCAGATCATCAACCAGTCATCGCTCGACGCCAATTTCGAAGCGACGCTGCTGGCGGCCTTCGCCGGCATATCCCTGCTGCTGGCGGCAGTGGGACTGTTTGGCGTGCTCGCATACCTGGTGACGCAGCGGCGCACGGAGATCGGGGTGCGCATGGCGCTGGGCGCGCAGCGCGACCAGGTTTTGCGCCTGATGCTGAGCGATGGCATGCGCCCCGCGCTCTATGGCCTGGTGTTAGGCCTTTTGGCCAGCATCGGAGCCGTACGCCTTATCGCCTCCTTGCTCTACGGCACGCGTCCGTTCGATCCGGGAGTGTTTGCCGGTGTCGCGGCGACGCTGCTCTCCTTCGCAGCGCTGGCCTGCCTCGTTCCGGCATGGAAGGCGTCACGAGTGAATCCCATGCAGGCACTGCGGACGGAGTGAGGGGGAGAGCTGCGAAGCCACGAAGCCGCGATGCGACGCTGCGAAGCTAAGGGCAGCTGTTTTGAGTGCTGAGTGCTGATTGCTGATTGCGTGTGGCTCGTAACAAAAAGGGCCGGAACTTATCTCCAGTTCCGGCCCTCATCTCGAAGCGAACTTATTTCGTGGAGGCGGTTGTCGATGGCGCCGGGCATCCAGGCAGCTGCGGGGCTGCTCCGGAGGTCAACACCGACGTATCGGGATAGCTGTATGCATGGTTGATCGCGGCCGAAGGCGTCTGGTTCGCGAACCATTGCAGCAGCGCTTCGTTCTGCGGGTGATAAGTGAACCCGTGCGTCGTGATCGGAATGGTCGCATTGGGCAGACCCTCGATCACGTCACCGGTTTCCAGATTGTTCTGGCAATTGCCGTTGGGCGACAACCACCACGGCACCGCATTGTTCACGAACGGATCATTGAAGGTTTCCGTCAACTCGTGGCTAAGCGCAGTAACGTCAGTGAATGCCGGTCCGAAGAAGCCGTCATCGACCCAGCTTGAATAGTTGAGCACGTAGCGCCGTTCACGCCAGCCATTGTCTGCTCCACCTGCCTCTAGATCGTAGGTGTGATAGCCGACAATGAAGAAGTTCCCTCCAGCGATGAGGAACGTGTTGGGAAAGAGGAAGGTTGAGATGTCGTGCGTAGTGATGTCGTGCGAGGTCTCCGCCTGTCCGATGATGCTGGTAGTGTCATTTCCGTTGAAATTCGGCGGGAACAACTTGGAGGCAAACACTCCGGGATCTACCAGGACGCCAACCGTCAAGCCATTGCTGTCCAGGACGCGCAGGTAGGTGCCCTTGATCAAAACCATGGTTCGCGGCGTGGCGACGCGGGGAACGAGAACCGTGTGCCAGTCGTCGTCAGATTTGTTGAAGAATTCGGCGCGCTGCACGGCGTCGTTGAATTGCGTGGGCCATCGGCTCGAAGTGTACGGGTGAGGCGAAAAGATCGGCGACTGCAGAACCGGCTTCACCAGGTGGGTAGCGTCGAAGTAGAGGCGCTGCCCGTTGACAGTACGCGGCGAACCATCGGCATTTCGCAGGTCAACATTCACAGGAATGATGGGAGCGCCGATGAAAGTACTTTCACCCTCCCAGTCATCAGAATCGCCGTGGCCAAAAGGCGCGTGGCCAACCATTGTGTATTGCCAGGAGAACTGCAAATCTCCGAACTGGTCGATCACGCCCGGCTCGTAGAAGTAGCTGCTCCAATTGGCGACGGAATCGATACCCAGCAGGCCGCCACTTGATTGCCGTCCCAGAACGCCGCCGCCGAGAGCGTTCGAGGCGCCGCGGTCGCCGGTTAATTTCAGCGAGCGGACATAGTCCAGAGAAACCGAGTCGTCACCGTTTGGACCCACAAGTTGTTGGCCAAAGGCGAAGAACGAGACACAGGAAAACAGAAGCGCAGCCAGAGTGGCACGCATTGAGAGACCTCCAGAGATTTTCGAAATGGGACGAACTATGAGGGAAACGGTACGAGGGTCAGGTTTTAGCAGCTACTCTGGATTTAAGTCAACCCTTTTGTTGTGCGAATGACGTGGGGGCCTTCATACAGCGGCATAGCTCCGCGGCGCCTACGAAGCCACGCCGCTCGCGTTTTTGCTCACTGCCGACTGCTGAGTGCTGAGTGCTGATGGCTGACTGCTCTTCATGGCTGCCTGCCCAAGCGCCTTATACCCGCCCATGACGGCAACCCGATCTCCCCATCAGAATTTATTTGCGAGGTTGTGTCAGACCTTCCCGATCTCCCTTTGTCCTTGCCCCAGGCCCAGTACAGACCAAGGTAGGCGTAGGTTTCGCTGAGTCCGGCAACCGAGTGTCCATAGGCGAAAAGAAGTTGGTGGTCGGGATTTGTGAAGTGGTAGTAGCCGCCGAAGTCGATCATGGTTGAGGCGCGAATCTGGGCAGGTGCGTTCCCTTCAGCTCCGTGAGAGAAGACCTCTCCTCCAAGTTCGAGCTTGTTGTGGATCACGTCGCGCTTCAGCAGAAATCCGCCGTAGGGAAAATTGCGGTAGTCAGTTTGCGGAACGATAGTTTCCCCTGCGCCTCCATCCAGAGTCCATTTACCGATGTTCTTCTGCAGCCAGAGCGGAACCTTGTACCACACCTTTCCCACTCCAAGTCCTTTGGAATCGTTGCCGCTGGGCAGCTCGAACATGGTGAAAGTGCCGACCTGCGGGAAGTGCGGGCTTTCTTTTATCCATGCCCACTTAAAGCCGGTTTCCACGTCGGTGATGCCGAACTCGCGCGGACCTGCGCCGTTGGGAAGGTAAACCGGATTGTTTGAAGGCACGATGCCTCCCAGCGGGAGGATCAGGTGAAGCTGGATTCTGGGAACAGCGCCCCAATTAAATTCGAATGCCGGACCGGTATAGTCCCTCTCGACCGGCGTGCCGTCTGCAGTGCCGAAAATGTATGCCTCGTAATGACCATAATCGACAGGAACTGGATCATCGATCTGGTAAGGCGGTCCTTGCGCCCACATCCGAGGAAGTACAAGCAAAAACAACGCGAGGAACGACAGCTTCGAGCGCAGGTCCAGCATGCTGGTGATTCTTACATTAGCGGTCATTTTCCCAGCAAGAGATCGCCGAAAGGCGGGAAGGTAAGCAGAAGCGCGATCGCTAACAAGGCAAAAGCCAGCGCATTGGTCTTTCCAAGATTCACGTTTTGAGCCAAGGGCCATGCAGGCCGTAAACTCCTTCGAGATGATCAACAGCAGAACTCCCAGGCAGATTGGCTGGCTGCTCCTGCCTCTTGTGCTCGCAATCTCGGTTGGCGTTTACGCCGCGGATGTTGCCTGGTCCGGAGTTGTGCGCAGCGCTTCTGGTGATCCGCTCGGCTCGGCCACGGTGCGGCTGGTGCATGATCGCGATGCGCTCACCGCAGTCACCGACAGCGCCGGGAACTTCCGTTTCGCAGGCCTGCAACCCGGTTCGTATAAATTGTCCATTGCGCCTGCCGGTAAAAGAGCATCGCAGGCCCACGTTATTCAGATCAGTGAAACTGGATCGGTTGCCGAGATTACGCTCTCCGACAGCAATAGCCTGATCATTTCCACTGGAAACACGACCAGCGGCGCCGGCGGAGAGGACCTGTCCAGCCATGCAGTCAGCGAGCTCCCGCTGAACAAGCGTGATTTCAGCCAGCTTTTGCTGCTCGCTGCCGGCACCATGACCGACTCGAACGGCGCAAATAACTTTACCCAGCAGTTCGCCATCAACGGTCAGCGCGGAGTGGAAGCTGTGTTTGCCATGGATGGCGCAGACATCACCGATCCCGAATTGGGAGGCGGCACATTCACGAATTTCAACGTCGATGCCGTGCAGGAGATCCAGTCAGTTTCGGGATGGATGCCGGCGGAGATCGGACGCGGCGCCGCTGGATTTACCCACATCATTACCCGCTCGGGGAGCAGCGGGTTTCATGGGTCGGTGTTCGAGTTCCTGCGCAATTCGGCCCTCGACGCGCGCAACTACTTCGACCATCCCTCGCCCGCGAACCCCGGACGCATCCCTCCATTTCGCCGCAATGAGTTTGGTTTTACCAATGGCGGGCCAGTTCGACTACCGGGCGTTTACGACGGCAGCGGGAAGACGTTCTATTTTGCCCAGTATCAAGGCTTCCGACAGGTGCTGGGAACTACGCAAGTGTTGCCGGTGCCGACGGCGGAGGAGCGGGCCGGGCTTGATACCACCGCCTTCCCCGGCGACACGCTGAGGGTTCCAATCGATCCGGGTATTGCCCGCGTGCTGGCGCGTTACCCGCTGCCAAATTTTCCGCAGGGCGCTTATGGGCCGCATACCTACGCGACCTCGGCGAAGGTGACGACCAATGCGAACCAGTTCTCAGCCCGTCTCGATCACAATCTGAGCAGCGACTCGCAGCTGTTCCTTCGGGTAAATTTCGACAACTTGACCGGGCCGACAACTAACCCTGATCAGACTGTGCTCGATCCCAGCTTCGGCGTTCGCTACGTCGATCGCCAACGCAACGTCGCGACCTCTTATGCGAAGACGGTTTCGCCGCGCTTCAGCCTCAAGACGATCTTCAGCATCATTCGCACCACGCCCACGTTCGCAACGCCGAACCAGACCGATCCTGCCTTGAAGTTCAATGACGGATTGTTCGAAGCTTTTAACGCTCCCGCGGGATCGGTGCAGACTGCATTCGGAAACCTTTTCCAGCTCACGCAGACTTTTTCTTTCACCAGGGGCAGACATCAGTGGAAATTTGGCGGCGAAGTTCGCTTGAATCGAGACACCACCTACTTCGGAACAAGCCCAAATGGGGAATACGATTTCGGCGGCGGCATTGCATACTCCCCCGTCGATATTCCGTCGCAAAGCGGCACGCACGACGTTCACGCCGGCGATCCGCTGCCGGATACGCTGTCGAGTTTTTTGACCGGCAGCCCGTTTGCCTACAGCATTGGCGTGGCGCCGTCCTATTTCTCAAACGGCGAGCACATCGGCCCGGCGGCCATCAACCGCAATTCCGCAGGGCTGTATGTCCAGGACACATGGAAGATCTCCGACCGACTGGTCCTCGACTACGGCCTGCGCTATGAGATTTACACTCCCATTTCGGAGCGCGCGAAGAGAACTTCAACCGTGCATTTCGTTCCGGGGCCGACCGGAACGCAGCAGGAATTTGTGGTGAATCCCCAACCCGGGTACTCAGGAAACCTGAATGGACTCGGCCCTCGCGTGCAGCTTGACTGGCGAGCCACCGAGAACCTGCATGCCCACGCGGGCGGGGCGATTACCACGATTCCTCCCAACATCTGGCAGGACAACTTCCTGACGGGCTCAACTCCGTTCGTGGTTTATCCGCGCCTGATTGCCGCGCCGGGCGCTCCCATCCGCTATGGTTTCCAGATTACTCCGGCAGAACTGCCGCACGTGTTTACTCCGGACGGAAAAGATATCTTTGCCGGCGGCAGCACGAAGCTGGTGCCGGCAAACACGGTGATGGACGTAAACCGCTACGAGCAGGACGTTGCCGCGCTCGCGCCCAGCCATCGCGTTACGCCACTGGACCTTTTTGGGATTTCACAGAATTTTGGCAACGGTTATCTTGAAACCTGGACCGCTGGACTGGAGCGCCATTTTGGGAATATTACGGCCGATGCGAGCTATATCGGCACCGCTGGAGTGAAGCTGCCGCGCATCAGCTTTCCTAACGGATTTCAGGGAGCCTCGCCTGGCTTTGCTCCTTACACGCAGTTCGATGCCAATGGAAATGTGACCGGCGGGTTCGGACTGGAGCAGGTTGTAACCAGCAATTCCCACTCCAGCTATCACGCGCTGCAAACCTCCGCCCAGGGCACGTTTGGCGGCGGTGGGCCTGGAGTGCAGGCGAGCTACACCTGGTCGAAATCGCTCGACGACACCAGCACCGTGGTTGGGGGCGGCCCAGGCGCAGGAGCAGTGACGCTTCCTCTGCCGCAGAATCCCTACGATACTCACTCGGAAAAAGGCCCATCGACGTTTGATGTGGCACACGCATTTTCCTTGAGCGTCGCTCAGGATCTGCACCTTGAAAGCGCCGGGCTGCTTTCCCCCGTAAGCAGGAAGGTTACGCGCGCCTGGGAATTGCTCAGCATTTCCAGCATCAACAGCGGCCTGCCGTTCACCGTGTATTCCGGAGTGCAGCAGACGGGAGCGGGCTCGGCTGGGACCGATCGTCCGGATCTGATCGCGAAACCCGACCTTTCCACCGCGCGTGCTACGCGCGAGGATTACTTCGGACGCGGCGCCGACAACGCGTCGTTCTTTTTCATTCCCATTCACGTGCCTGGCGGAACTGGACCGAACCAGGGCCGATTTGGAACTCTAGGCAGAAACAGCTTTCGCGGGCCGGCGTTTTACAATTACGACTTTGCGCTGATCAAGGACACGCCGTTTGGCGTGCGGCAAAGCGGCAGTGAAGTAGTGGACATGCAGTTCCGCGTCGAATTTTTCAATCTCTTCAATATCGTCAATATGGGACTGCCGGCGAATGTCGTGAAAGGCTCGGGCTTCGGCATGATCAGCAAGACGGCAAACAACTCACGTCAAATCCAATTCTCTCTAAAGTTGATTTATTGAGCGCTCTCCTTGGGCATAACGGCCGGCGCGGAGCACACCTGCAACCTGTCCGCCACCGATTTCGGGCTATTTTCACGCCTGCCGCAAAAATCGCGAGGCTTCCCCGTTTTCGCCCTGAAACCAGTGCGTATCTGTCTCAAATTGCAGAGATTTCAGCGTCATGGCGCTTCACGGCGTCTAAGGTGGATAACGCCAACCCCGGATTCGGCAACATACAGCCTGAGTAGTTGAATCTTTCGGCGATGCTCGTGGTCCGTCGCGCCTAAAAGCACGCGAACATTCGGAGAAGGAATGCCATGCGAATTCTGCTTTACAACCCCGACAACGGTGTAACCCGCAACTTCATGCCGCATCTCTGGATGTTCCTGCTCCAGGCGCTTACTCCGCCGGGACATGAAGTTTTGCTGATCGACGGCAATGCCAAGGCCATGGACGAGGCTGAGATTGCGCAGTTCGTCCGCGACGAGAAGATTGCACTTGTTGGCATCGGCGCGATGACCAGGATGGTCGCCAAGGCGTATCGCATGGCGGACACGATCCGCGCTACCGGCGTGCCGGTGGTGATGGGCGGGCCGCATGTGACGGAAGAAGCGGACGAAGCGCTGGGGCGCAATGGCGGTCCGCGCCATGCCGACGCGGTTGCGCTGGGAGAGGCCGATGAGACCTGGCCGCAGATTGTGCAGGACGCGGAGCGCGGCGAGCTGAAAGAAATCTATGCGCCGGTGGATGCTGCGGGCAAAGAGCGTAAACCTTCGCTGAATCCATATCCCAGGATTCCGTGGGACACACTGGACCTCCGCCAGTTTCAATTGGTTCCCAAAATGATGCATCCCTT